>JAJTGF010000011.1 GCA_021299335.1 Cryomorphaceae bacterium | reverse complement strand
TGAACGGTGTCGATTTAGAAAAAAACCAATACGCCACCATTTGCTTAGAAACTCAGGGCCGCTTAAAAGATGTTGTATTGTTTAAAAGTGCGTTTTCTGCAACAAATTTAGGAGAGGAGGAACAAATTTTAGATTTTACCTACGACCAAACGCTTCCCGTTTATACAGTTGTGTTGCGAGATGGACAAACGCTCGCTCCTGTATCCGGAAGAATTGTATTACAAGGGGCGGCTGAACTCAACGGCACCTATTTTGCTTCACAGTTAAAAATTAATATCAAACAGCCTATAAAAAAGGGTTGGATAAAAATTGAAGCGCCCGGGTATTTTCCAATAGAGTTTAAAGAACAACGGATTCCAATGAGCAGCTTTCCATCAGACACCATCTACTTACATGGTTTTAAAACTGGGGAACTCACAAAGCTTGAACAAGTGTATTTTAGGGCTGGGTTGCCAGAAATAATGGAAGAATCCTATGAACAACTGAATCGCTTAAGGGATTTGCTTTTGCTGAATCCAAACATCAAAATAGAAATCCACGGACATGTGAATTTAGATGAGAACAGTGCTAAAAAAGCACAAAAACTATCCAAACAGCGCGCAATAATGGTTAAAAACTATCTTGTTTCTAATGGGGTTGCGCCCAATCGCTTATATCCTATTGGGTTTGGATCATCTAAACCTGTCTATGCCAAACCAAAAGACGAAAGTGAGAAGGAGGCAAACAGGAGAGTAGAAATCCTGATCAAAGAAAATTAGCAAGAAATTTTAGCAACACGCGTGGCATGGCGCCCCCCTTCAAAGGCTGTATTTAAAAAAATCTCAACCATTTGCTTGGCTTCCTCTACTGAAATAAATCGGGCGGGCATCGAGATGATATTTGCATCATTGTGCTGACGAGCTAATTCGGCAATTTCGGCTGTCCAACAAAGCGCACAACGAATACCTTGGTGTTTATTCGCTGTCATACTGATTCCGTTGCCAGAACCACAAAGTAATATACCTAAAGAACCTGGGTTGGCTTCAATGTGTTCAGCAACAGGATGTGCGTAATCTGGATAATCAATACTTTGGTCTGAATAACAACCGTAGTCTTTTACCTCATAACCTAATTGAATGAGGTGTGCAATTAAGATTTGCTTTGTTTCAAAACCAGCGTGATCAGAACCTATTGGAATTACCATATTTATGAGTGCTTATTAAATGACTATATGAGTTTATAAAATTATAAACAGTTCAAAAAATAGCAGCCGTGTAACCCAATAAACTCGATGTATTTATGAACAGCTCTATCGTTAAATACGTTTATAACCTGTTGAAAATGCCTGAAAACCTTTTTTGCTATTTTGTTTGTTTTTTATAAGCTCGAAAAGGAAAGACATAAGCACTACTTTTTAGCTTTCTTTATTCAAACTTTTTCAACGCTTTTCAAACCACAAACTGCTTCATTTGCTGTTTTTGTTTTAAACAACTTATTACTCTTTAAGAATGTTAATTAAAATGTAACTTTTTATATATCAACATCTTAAACATGTAAAAAAGTGAATATTTTGTTGATAAGCAAACGTTTTAATAACAAACAATCAATTGGCATGAATTTTATACACATTTCAACAACCTTAATAGTAGTTGTAAATTTTTAAAAATCTTTTTTAAAAGAAATATATTAATCTTATTAAAGAAGCCTTTGCTTGTTAATTTTGTAGCTAGCAAATGAAGTAGTAGATTTAACCTATGCAAACAGCGTACAACCAACTCATCGATCAGATTGATGCTTTTATTCGAAAGTACTACAAGAATCAATTGATCAAAGGTTTTTTACTGTTTACTTTATTTTTTCTATCGAGCTTTTTATTGACCTCGTCTTTGGAGTTTTTTGGTCGCTTTCCAGTTTCAATAAGAGCCATCCTTTTTTTTAGCTTTATTTTCATTCAAAGTTTCCTCTTCATTCGTTGGATCATCACACCAATGAGCAGATTATGGTCTTTCGGGAAGAGAATTTCTCACCTACAAGCTGCAGAAATAATAGGTTCATTTTTCCCTGAGGTTGGAGATAAACTTAAAAACACGCTGCAACTTCAACATGAACTTGAGCAGCAAATAGGTAATTTAGATTTAATTGCAGCAAGCATCTCTCAAAGAGCTGACCAATTGCGAATAGTTTCCTTTGAAACGGCTATCAATTACAATTCTCAACGTCAATACCTGAAATACCTTATTCCGGTATTTATTGGTTTTTTAGCAATTGCTTGGTTTATTCCACAAATTTTAACACAAGGTACGTCAAGAGTTATTCAGTATTCAAAAGAATTTAAAGAACCTAACCCATACCTTTTTATTTTTAATGACTTACCTCAGAGAATAGAAGAAGGTAAATCAATCACTATTAGTGTAAAAGTGAAGCCAGCTAAAGGTTTCAATGAACTTCCAAAACAACTCTATATTGTCATAGATCAGGGTAAGTTCTTAATGAAGCAAGACAAAAGAAACAGGTTTAGTTTTAGAATTCAACAACTTCAAAAAACAACACCTCTTTATCTCACAACAAACGAGTTTAACAGTCCCACAAAGTGGCTTCGCGTCAATAAAAAAGCGGTTTTAGGAACTATTAAAGCATATTGTACTTATCCTCAATATTTGAATAGACCAGATAAAATCATTGAAAATACCAGTGATCTTACATTGCCAGAAGGAACGGTAGTGACCTGGGAGCTGGCTACAAAAAACACGAGTAAACTACAACTGCTGTGGCAAAACAAACTAAAAAATTTAGATCCAATTTATTGTAAATACAATCAAGAATTCAAACAGAGTGGTCGTTTGAAATTTATTCTAACCAATGCTCAAACATTACAGCAAGATACCGTCGTATCTAAAATTGAAGTGATCAAAGATGCACACCCGGGCATTGAAATTCAAGAAGAGCAAGACTCCATTATCGATGGAAGGAAATATTTTCAAGGAACAATATCAGATGATTACGGATTAAGTGATTTGAAATTTGTGTACACTATTGAACAAGAAAATGGTCAGAAGCGCACACAAAAATTAAATGTAGAACCAGTAAAAGGAACACTGCAAAAATTTGATTTTGCAGTTGACTTTAGAAGAGAAAAAATCCAATTAAGCGATGTAATTACTTATTACTTTGTTGTCTATGATAACGACGGTGTAAATGGTCATAAAGCAACTAAAAGTGAAACCAGAACTTATGAATTACCGAGTTTGGACCAACTGAATGACCAAAGGAAAGAAGAGCAAGTTGAGCAAATCAAAGAATTAGAAGATGTGTTTAAGAAAACACAATCCTTTCAAAAAGAAGTTCAACAATTGAAAAAAGAAGCACTTCAGTCAAAATCAACAAACTGGAATAAACTCAATAAAGTAGAGCAACTTCAGCAACAGCAATTACAATTACAAGAGCAAATTCAAGAGAGTTTAGAAGAAATCAAACAGAGTACAGATCAAAAAAATCAATTATCTCCGTTAGATGAACAGTTGTTGGAAAAACAAGCACTGTTAGAACAGCTTCTCAACGAGGTAATGGATGATGAATTGAAAGAACTATTAGAAAAATTAGAAGAGCTCCTCAAACAACAGGATAAAGACGAAATCAAACAAAAGCTAGATGAGTTGCAACAGTCTACAGAGGACATGAATAAACAACTCGACCGAAGTTTAGAGCTATTAAAGAAAATGCAGGTCAACGAGCGTATAGATGATTTGGAAAAAGAACTAGATGCCCTTGCTAAAGAGCAAGAAGAATTGAGAGAAGAAAATCAAGAGATGAGTAAAGAAGAGCTCCTTAAAAAACAACAAGAGCTCAATGAAAAGTTCAATGAAATCAAAAAAGAACTTGATGAAGTACAGCAACTCAATAAAGATTTAGCGCGCCCATTAGATTTAGATATCTTAAATGACCTCGAACAGCAAGTATCCGACGATTTAAAAAATGCGGCTCAAGAAATATCAGAAGGTAAATCTAAAAAGGCTAGTGAGAAACAAAAGTCTGCTTCAGACGGCATGAAAGCGATGTCTTCTCAGTTAAACGCAAAGCAAAATCAGTCTAATCAGCAACAACAAGAGGAGGATATGGAGAGTTTAAGGGCGCTTCTAGAAGGCTTGATTTATCTCAGTTTTGACCAAGAAAAAACGCAAAAGAGTTTTGTTAAAGTAAGCACCAAAGATCCAGTATATAGAAAGCTTGGCCGTCGTCAACAACGCATTAACGACGATACAAAAATGATACGCGATAGTTTATTTGCATTAGCAAAAAGGCAGCCAAAAATTGCCACATTCATTGATGCAGAACTAAGAGCAATCGAAACCCATCAAAAATCTGCTATAGAAGCAATCGATGACCACAAGAAAAAGGATATTGAAAAACACCAACAACTGGTCATGACCTCGTACAATAATTTGGCTTTGCTATTAAATGAGGCTTTACAGTCAATGCAGCAGCAGATGAATGCTGAAATGCAAGGAAGTGGAAGCTGTGAAAATCCAGGTAAAGGAAGACCAAAATCAGGACAATCTATGTCTTCAGGAGATATGAAAGAAATGCTCAAAAAGCAACTTGAGCAAATGCAAAAAGGCGCAAATCCCGGAGGAAATAAACCAGGAGACAAACCAGGTTCCGCCCCAGGAAATTCAGGTCAGGCAGGTCAAGGTTTACCAGGTTTAGGTTCTAAAGAATTAGCGAGAATGGCAGCGGAGCAAACCGCCATCAGACAACGTCTAGAACAACTCAAACAAGAATTAAATAAAGAAGGAAAGGGCCTAGGAAATCAATTGAATCCCTTATTGAAAGAGCTCGAAGAACAAGAAAAAGATCTATTACTTAAAAGAGTCAACCCACAGACTATTCAACGACAAAAAGAGATCCTGACGCGTTTATTAGAAAGCGAAGACGCGCTCATGAAAAGGGGCTATGAAGAAAAACGTGAAGCGAAGTCGGGAAAAGATCCAGAAAAAGGTAACCAAATTCGTTTTGAAGAGTATAAAAGGTCGAAATGGAATGGATTGGAATTAATCAAGTCAATAGACCCCGCTTTGCAGCTCTATTACAAACAGCGGTCTGATGCGTATTTAAACCAATGATTTTCGTGATTTAAATAATATGAAAGAAGGTTTTTCTATAGTTACTGAAGTTGTGTTACCATCTGATTATCAATCACTTATAGATGTTGAAAAATTAGTTGGTGGCGTTTGTGAAGAGTTCGGCGTACAAGAAGACGCTTTTGGAAATGTGCTGATAGCTGTTTCTGAAGCGGTAAACAACGCCATTCAACACGGCAACAAGGATATTCCAAATGCTCACGTAGAATTAAAGGTTGCGAATCAGGATAATTTATTCTGTATTCAAGTAAAAGACCAAGGAAAGGGATTCTCTTATCAAGATCTTCCGGATCCAACCGCACCAGAAAATTTACTTAAGGACAGCGGTCGAGGTGTTTTCTTAATGAAGAACCTTGCTGATGAGGTTGAGTTTTTGAATACTGGTAGTACTGTAAACCTCTATTTTCATAAATGACAACTATTGTCAATCTTGGTGTTCAAATCCCAGGTTTTGTATCAAAAAAAGAACTGAAACGCTTTGTGAAAGAGCTTGTGGCTCATGAAGGCAAGCAATTAAAAGAGCTCAGCCTGGTGTTCACCGATGATGAATACCTCTTAGAGGTTAACAAGCAATACTTAAATCACGATTACTTTACAGACGTTATAACGTTCGACTATTCGGATTTTCCGAATGTATCTGGCGACGTCATGATTTCATTAGACCGTGTTAAGGACAACGCGCAGTCGATGAACTTGGATTTCAAAACAGAATTGTATCGCGTGGTTTTCCATGGCGCACTTCATTTGTGTGGTTATAAAGACAAGAAGAAAGAAGACGCGGCCTTAATGAGGTCAAAAGAAGATTTTTATATTCAAATGTTTGTTTCACGTGAAACAAACGCATAAAACAAAGTGTTGTTTCACGTGAAACATAAATACAATGTTAGATAAATACGATGTAATTGTTGTTGGTGCTGGACACGCAGGATGTGAAGCCGCAAACGCTGCCGCAAGAATGGGGAGTAGGGTTTTGTTGGTAACCATGAACATGAACACAATTGCACAAATGAGTTGTAATCCCGCAATGGGCGGGGTTGCTAAAGGTCAAATCGTTCGGGAAATAGATGCCCTCGGGGGCGGCTCGGGAATTGTAAGCGACAAAAGCGCTATTCAATTTAGAATGCTCAACAGATCTAAGGGCCCAGCAATGTGGTCGCCAAGAACGCAAAATGACCGCATGTTGTTTTCTCTTGAGTGGCGCTACCTCCTAGAACAAAACCCGAACGTTGATTTTTGGCAAGACATGTGTGTAGGTGTTTTAGTAGAACAGCAAAAAGTAGTTGGCGTTCAAATGGGAATGGGCACAAAGATTTACGCTTCTGCGGTTGTACTTACAAACGGCACTTTTTTAAATGGATTGATTCACCTTGGCGAAAAGCAATTCGGCGGGGGACGTGCTGGCGAGAAAGCAGCTGTGGGGCTCACAGAATCTTTAGTTGCTCTCGGCTTTGAAGCCGGGAGAATGAAAACCGGAACTCCGCCAAGGGTAGATGGCAGAAGCCTAGACTACACTAAAATGGAAATACAAGATGGAGATGAAAACCCATCTAAATTTAGTTTTGGTAGCACACCTGCTTTGGTTAAACAGCTGCCTTGCCATATTACATATACCAATGACGCAACACACGATATGTTGCGCACGGGTTTTGACCGCTCACCCATGTTTAACGGCGCCATCAAAAGCAGCGGCCCGCGCTATTGTCCAAGTATAGAGGACAAAATTTCCCGTTTTGCCGACAGGGATAGACATCAAATATTTGTAGAGCCAGAAGGCTGGAACACGGTTGAAATTTACGTCAATGGATTCAGTACTTCTTTACCAGAAGAAGTACAGTACGCCGCAATGAAAACAATACCTGGATTTGCAAATGTTAAAATGTTTAGACCGGGTTATGCGATAGAATACGATTATTTCCCCCCAACCCAACTTAAACACTCGTTGGAGACCAAATTGGTAGAAAACTTATTCTTTGCAGGACAAATAAATGGAACTACCGGTTATGAAGAGGCCGCATGTCAAGGCTTAATTGCGGGTATAAACGCACACAGAAAAGTATTTGAAAAAGACCCCTTTATTTTGTCGCGCAGCGAAGCTTATATTGGTGTTTTGATTGATGATTTAATCACAAAGGGAACCAATGAGCCCTACAGAATGTTTACAAGTCGGGCTGAATTTAGAATCTTACTGCGACAAGACAACGCAGATGAACGCCTTACACCATTGGGTTTTGAAATTGGTTTGGCAGACGCTGCGGCATTGGAGAAAGTTGAGCGCAAGAAAGCATTAACAAAGCAACTTAAAACCAAATTGCGCGAGATAGGAATTAGCCCAGCTCAGGCCAACCCGATGCTTCAAAAGAAGGAGTCGGCGCCAATCAATCAACAAGTTAAAGCCAGCTCCTTGATAACCCGTCCTCACGTAACGCTTTCCGATCTCATTGAGGTCAATGAAGAAGCAGCCCTTGCTGTGAGCGAAGTATTCAATTCTGAGCCCTTAGCTGTAGAGCAGACAGAAATTTTACTCAAGTACGAAGGTTATATTGAAAGAGAGGAAGAGCAAGCACAAAAGCACCAACGATTAGAAAACCTGTCTCTTCCCGAAACAATGGATTATACCCAAATCAAAAGTTTGAGTATAGAGGCAAAAGAAAAACTTTCTCAAATTCAACCAGCGACAATTGGTCAGGCGGCGCGCGTTTCAGGGGTTTCGCCTAGTGATATATCTGTATTATTGGTCCACCTGGGCCGATAAAACCCGTTTTTAGCCCCCCTAAGAGCGTTTTACAAGCAAAAACAAGGAAACACCAGCGCCACCCCAAGAAACCTCATTAGAAAAGACCAAAAATCGGCGTTTTCAAGCGGGTTTTGCGACCAAACGGATTTTTGAGTAATTTTAAATCAATGAAGCAGCGCCTAGTCATTTTCATAGATAGTGTACACCCAGTTCTAGAAGAACGCCTGAGCAACGCCGGATTTTTATGTCAAAGACATTTCCACACAACCCCAGAAGAATTAATAGCCATTTTACCAAATGCATATGGTTTGGTTATTCGTTCTCGTTTGACAATTAATGAAGATTTTCTATCTCACTGCCCCCAATTGCAATTTATAGCAAGGTCAGGTTCTGGACTCGAGAACATAGACACAGCACTTTGTAAGACGCGCCAAATCCGACTCTATAATTCACCAGAGGGAAATAGAAATGCGGTTGCTGAGCACGCGCTTGGCATGTTATTGGGCCTGATGAATAAACTGTTCAAAGCCAACAAAGCGGTAAAATCCGGCATCTGGAATAGAGAGGATCATCGAGGTGAAGAACTGGATGGCAAAACCGTTGGCATTATTGGTTACGGAAACAACGGGGCGGCTTTTGCTAAAAAATTACGCGGCTTTGATGTTAAAGTCATGGCTTTCGATAAATACAAAACGGGTTTTGGCGATCACTTTGTCCAAGAGTGCACCCTAGAAGCCATACAAGAGCAAGCAGACGTCCTGAGCTTTCATGTCCCACAAAACAAAGAAACGCTGTATTATTTTGACAGCGCATTTTTGAAATCCATGAAAAAACCGTTTTATCTTTTGAACTTGTCTAGAGGTAAAATTGTCGACACCAAAGCCCTTGTTGAGGGCTTGAGTTTAGGATTGGTTAAAGGAGCAGGATTAGACGTGCTGGAATTTGAAAGAAAAAGTTTTGAATCTTTTTTTGATCAAGAAATTCCCGAAGAGCTGCAGGCTTTGTTTGCCGCAGAAAATGTTTGCTTATCTCCACACGTAGGAGGCTGGACTACAGAGAGTTATATAAAACTCAGTAGTGTTTTAGCTGATAAAATCCTCGCAGACGAACCCAATTAATTTTCTTGCCAGTCATCCATGAAGCGATCGAGTTCGCGCCGGTCTTTTTTTGTGGGCTTTCCATCTGTTTGGCGATAGTTCCGTTGAGCGTCTTGATAAGCCTTTAGTTTTTCAATTTCTTCAGGGCTCGTGATGTCTTGAATATAATCTTTGACGAGGGGCGCTCCAACGCGCTTATCAAGAAGCTGCAGCACTTTATATTGAAATCGGGCATTGTGTTTGAGCAAGGTGATGGTTTCGCCAACCTTTACTTCTCTTGCGGGTTTGATAACCGCATCGTTGAGCAGTGCTTTTCCCTTAGAAATCAGCTCTGTTGCTTGTGAACGAGTTTTGGACAGGCGCACGGCCCAAAGATATTTATCCAAGCGGATTTTCATCTCGAACTTTTTTTGGAAGCCCCTTGTAAACGAGCTGATAGGAGTGGTCTATCAATTCTTTTAAAAGAAGGTCGTTGATGTCGTTGTTGAACTGAATGGTGTTCCAGTGTTTGTGATTCATGTGAAACCCAGGCCGAACAGCTGTGAATTGCTCCCGAAGTTCTATGGCGTAATCCGGATCGCATTTGAGGTTGATAGAAGTATAATCTTCAATATCAACTAAAGCAAATATTTTGCCATAAACTTTGAAAACTAGCGTTTTATCGTCAAAGGGAAATCCTTCAGTAGCGCCTTGTTTGAGTGAACAGTAAAGATGTAGTTCCTCAATGTTCATTGAATTTTAGGCAAGAACTGGATTTGGTTTGCCTAGTTCTTTTAACATTCTGGTGTGCTCTGAAAGTGCATCTATAAATGTTTGATAGGAATGATAAGGCAACTGGAATTCTTTGGCTGTTTGTTCCACGATTTTAGAAATCTTGTTGTAGTGGATGTGACAAATTGAAGGAAACAAGTGGTGTTCAACTTGGTAGTTCAGACCACCTACATACCAAGAAAATAATTTGGCTTTAGGCGCAAAATTAGCCGTGTTGTAAAGTTGGCTAACCGCCCAATCAGCTTCTACAACTCCAGAGTTGTTAGGCAAAGGAAAGGTTGACGTAGGCACAACGTGAGCGGGCTGAAAAATCATGGCGAGAATGAGGCCACAGATAAACTGCATAAGCAAAAAGCCCAATACATTTGTAATCCAGCCGGCACCCCCAAAATAAATAGGTAGAAACAAGAAAATACCCGTGTAAATAAGTTTAAAGAAAATGATGCGGAACATGTGTTGCCCGAAAGTAACACCCTGAGCCGCAATAAGCCCCTTTTTCTTGTAACGAAACGCTTGTTGGTAATCTTTGGTCAGGTACCAAAATAAAGTCATCATGCCGTAGAAAAACCAAGCATATAGGTGTTGAAATCTGTGAATAGCATGGTGTTCTGAATGTGGAGAGAAACGCAACATAAAAAGCGGTGGGTCGATGTCTTCGTCGTGGTCTGTAACGTTAGTGTAGGTGTGGTGCAATACATTGTGTTGGATACGCCAGTTTCTCGCGCTACCACCTAATAAAATCATGACGTTGCTTACCAAGGTGTTGACCCACTCTTTACGAGAATAGGCACCGTGGTTGGCATCGTGCATGACGGATAAACCTACACCAGCCATACCAAAACCCATTACGAGCCATAAGCCGTAATAAACAATTGTTGGCATTTCTTGCTTGTACAAAAACCCATAAGGCGTGAGGAACAAGGCGAGCAAAGCAAATGTCTTGAAAACCATTGCTGCGTTGGCAGTTTTGGAAATGTTGTTTTCTTTGAAATATGCGTTTACTCTGGATTTGAGTGTTTTGTAAAACTCTGTGTTGTGTTCTTTAGAGAACTGAACGGGGGCGTAAGTCATTTAGCAGGATTAGAGTCCAAAGTTAATCAAATATAAACTAGCAATCTTCATTGCGTCATAGAATTCATTTATGACAAGCCCTGAAGCGCACATAATTTCTTGTAAACAACTGATTTATCTAATAGTTCACTGTGTTTGCCAGCCTCTACAATCTCGCCTTTTGATAAAACAATAATTTGATCGGCGTTGCGAACTGTAGAAAGTCTGTGGGCAATTACAAATGAAGTTCGATTCTGCATGAGTTTTTCCAGCGCTTCTTGGACCAGTTTTTCAGATGCGGTATCCAAAGCAGAAGTGGCTTCGTCGAGTATGAGAATCGCGGGGTCTTTGTATACAGCTCTGGCAATGGCAATTCTTTGTTTTTGTCCGCCAGATAGTTTATTGCCTCGCTCCCCCAACACAGTGTCGTAGCCCTGCTCCAACTCAGCAATAAATTCATGCGCGTTGGCTACTTTGGCAGCGGCAATTACTTTGTCCATGTTAAGGTTTTCTTCTCCAAATGCAATGTTTTCTGCCGCGCTCAAATTGAACAAAATAGACTCTTGAGACACGACACCAATGAGGTTTCGAAGTGAGGAAATACGCAGGTCTCTAAGGTCGACACCATCAATTTGGATGGAGCCCTCACTCACATCGTAAAAGCGTTGTAGTAAGTCCATTAGGGTAGATTTTCCACTACCCGACTCTCCAACTATAGCAACCAACGTTCCTTTCTTAACACGCCAATTAATTTGCGCAAGCACGGGTTGTTCTTGGTAGGAGAAACCAACATTGTTAAAAGAAATTTCCGCGTTAAAACTTTTAATATCCTGGCAATTTGACTTTTCTGCAATTGTATCTGCTGCGTTTAAAAGACTATTGATACGGTCTTGTGAAGCTTGGGCTTTTGTCATGTTGGCCATGTTGTTTGACACACTTTGAATTGGCCTTAAAAATTGAGAGAAGACAATGATGTAAGTCAAAAACACCTCGCCCGTTAAGCCAATGTGTTCCCCATTCAAAATGAGCCTTCCTCCAAAGTAAACAAGCGCTAATAAAACAGTGGCACCAAGTGTTTCATTGACCAATGGCGAGAGGTCTCGCTTTCTAAAAACGCGCGTCGCCAATTTTTGATGTTGGTCATTTTTTTGTTTAAACGACGCGGCAATAAAAGGAATGGCGTTGAATGCTTTGATCACGCGCACCCCACCCAAGTTTTCATCCATGGAAGCATAGAGAAAGCCAAGTTGCTCCTGCGTTTTTTGCGCTGTTCGTTTGAGGCTCTTGCCAATTCTAGAAATGACAAAAGCAGAAATCGGCAAGAGCAATAGTGAAATTAAAGTGAGCTGAGGGCTCATATAGATCAGTGTAAATAAATTGATGATGATGGCCAGGGGCTCTCTAAAAATTAACTCGAGTAAACTAACTACCGCGACTTCAATTTCATTGACATCGCTGTTCATGCGTGCCATGAGGTCGCCCTTTTTTTCATTCGTATGATAAGCTAGCGGCAACTGAAGCGCCTTTTCAAAAAGCGCACTTCTAATATCGCGCACCACACACATTCTCAGTTTAGACTGAGTCCAAACCGCCCCGTAGCGAAAAATGTTTTTCAATAGAAATGCCAAAAACACACTCACACAAACAAATAAAAGCGCTCCTTTTGGGTCTGCTTTCACAAGTGAATACATTTCAAAATTATAGGCGTCGCGCACGTAATCAATTATTCCACTAATTCCGCCGTGAAACCGCGGGGCTTCTACAACTGTAAGTTCGGCCTTTGTTTTGAAAATCAATTGTAAAACCGGCACGAATAAAACAAGCGAAAGCAGATTGAAAACAACAAAGAGCAAATTAAATAAAATAGTGGCCCAAGCCAGGCCTTTGTATTTAAAGGTGTAGTTATATATTTCTTTGTAGTAAGACATTGACACAAAGATACATTTTTGTTTAGATGAGCCCTTGCTCTGCAAGTATTCTTACATTTGCAACATGAGTTCAATCCGTCAGCAAAAAATTGAAGCCGTTATACAGGCTGAGCTAGCTGCTTTTTTTCGCAAGCAGGCCGCAGAAATCTGTTTGGGAGCAATGGTGTCTGTAACCGTTGTGCGCATTACTTCAGATTTAAGCTTAGCCCGCATTTACCTCAGTATTTTTGCCGGACCAGACAAACAGGTTGTGCTTGAAAACATCCAAGCAAATCGTGGAAAAATCCGTTTAGAAGTGGGTAAAAGACTCAAAAACTTGCGCAAAATACCCGATTTGGTTTTTCATATCGATGACTCTCTTGATTACGCACTGAAGATTGACGAACTTCTCAAGAAATAAGCTATTAAAACAGCGTTTTACATAGCAAAACGATACTTGTTTAGCCGATCAAAGCGGTCAATAGTCACCATTATTTCTCGGATTTCAGTGATAGGCATTGCGGTTTGTACTGCCGCTATGGTTATTTTGCTTTCGGCTTTTAATGGCATCGAACAAATGATTTCCAAGTTGTATACCTCGTTTGATGCACCAATTACCATCCAACACCAAAGTAGAAAGACTTTTTTCTTGCGCCAGATAGACCTGGAAAAACTACAACAAATTCAAGGGGTTCGCGCTTTTAGTAAAGAACTTGAAGAGCTGGTGGTGCTGAGAAAAAACCAGCGTTGGATCAATGCCAATATGCACGCCGTCGACGCTGAATTTATTGCGCAGGCCAAAGTGAAGCAGCATTTAATTAATCAGGTTGGCATTCCTTTCTTAAACGACGCCCAATACGTGTTTTTGGGTGCCGACATTTTTTCCAAACTCAAGCTGGGATTAGGTTCAGAACAAAATGACATTCAGCTATATGCGCCCAAGCGAAACCTGAAAATGCGATTGGGCAAAGTGCCATTTCACGTTCAGCAAATGGTGGCGGCTGGCGCCCTAAATTACAATCAAGAGCTTAATAATTCAGCTTTGCTTTGGAACTACGACGCAGCAAGCCTGCTTTTTGACCAACAAAATGCAGTGACAAGAATTCATGTTTATGTCGATCCGCAAGTGGATTTGATCGACATTCAAACGGAAATTAAAAAATTAGTTGGCGCCGGGTTTTTAGTACGAACGCAATTAGAAAGAAACGACTTGATTTACAAGACTAGCCGGTCAGAGCGTTTGGTGGTGTTCATTATATTATTATTTGTTTTTGTGTTGGCGTCTTTCAACTTGATTGCAACGCTTACCATGTTAGTTCATGAGAAGCAAGCCAACCTTCAAATTCTTAAAGCGGTAGGAATGACGCAGCAAAATCGTTTTCAGGTTTTCTTTTTTGAAGGATTGTTGTTGTCTTTTTTAGGAATAGCCTTAGGTCTTGTCTTAGGCCTACTTATTTGTCTGGGTCAGCAATATTTTAGTTGGTTTATTGTGCCAGGCGCCAACGTGCCTTTTCCTATTGAATTTAAGTCTAAGGACCTCCTCAGCATACTTTTGGCTTCCAGCATATTAGCATTTTTGTTTACCTATTTCCCGGTTCGCTATTTATTGCGCAAGTCTTAGATCGTTTGCAGCAAAATAATTTTGCGTTGTTCTCAAGCAATTCAAATAAAATCTCGTATATTTGCCCCCGAATTTAAAAGACAAATGATGTCATCAATCAAAGGAAAAATCTCTCAAGTAATCGGTCCGGTAGTGGACGTACGATTCGAGCGCGGAACAGCGCTACCCAACATTTATGATGCATTAGAAGTATACAAAACCGACGGTTCACGCGTGGTTTTGGAAGTTCAGGCTCACGTCGGAGAAAATGCTATTCGCGCCATTTCTATGGATTCTACAGATGGTTTTACACGCGGAATGGAAGTCATTTCTACCGGTATTCCAATCAAAGTTCCAACTGGTGACCGCATCAAAGGGCGTTTGTTCAATGTGGTTGGAGAAGCTATTGATGGTATCAACACCATGGACAACGTAGAAGGTTTGCCAATTCACCGCGAAGCCCCGAAATTCGACCAATTGTCTACTGCAACTGAAATCCTTTTCACGGGTATCAAAGTCATTGACCTTATCGAACCTTATGCAAAAGGCGGTAAAATTGGTCTTTTTGGTGGTGCAGGTGTAGGTAAAACAGTACTTATCCAAGAATTAATTAACAACATCGCAAAAGGACACGGCGGTTTGTCTGTATTTGCAGGTGTAGGTGAGCGTACCCGCGAAGGTAACGACTTACTTCGCGAGATGTTGGAGTCTGGCATTATCAAATATGGCGATGACTTCATGCACTCTATGGAAGAAGGCGGTTGGGACCTCTCTAAGGTTGACCTCAACGAAATGAAAGAATCAAAAGCAACATTTGTTTTCGGTCAGATGAACGAGCCTCCAGGAGCGCGTGCACGCGTTGCCCTTTCAGGTCTTACAATTGCCGAATACTTCCGCGATGGAGACGGCGAAGGTCAAGGAAAAGATATCCTCTTCTTCGTAGACAACATTTTCCGCTTTACACAGGCTGGTTCAGAAGTATCTGCCCTTCTCGGACGTATGCCGTCTGCGGTAGGTTACCAACCAACTTTGGCAACAGAAATGGGCGCCATGCAAGAGCGCATTACCTCAACTAAAAACGGTTCCATTACATCGGTTCAAGCGGTATACGTACCTGCCGATGACCTTACCGACCCAGCACCGGCAAACACATTTGCTCACTTAGATGCTACCACGGTATTGTCGCGTAAAATCGCAGAGCTCGGTATTTACCCTGCGGTAGACCCATTAGATTCAACTTCAAGAATCCTTACACCAGAAATTGTTGGTGAGGAGCATTACAATTGCGCTCAACGCGTAAAAGTAACCTTACAGCGCTACAAAGAGCTTCAAGACATCATCGCCATCCTCGGGATGGATGAGCTTTCTGAAGAAGACAAAATGGTCGTTCACCGCGCACGTCGCGTACAACGCTTCTTGTCTCAACCATTCCACGTAGCCGAACAGTTTACAGGTATCCCAGGTGTACTTGTTGATATCCAAGATACTATCAAGGCTTTCAACGACATCTTAGACGGTAAGTTTGATCAATATCCAGAAGCAGCCTTCAACCTCAAAGGAGGAATCGAAGACGTAATTGCCGCTGGTGAGAAAATGTTAGCAGAAGCTTAATCATGGTATTAGAAATCATTACACCAGAAGCAAGTCTCTTCAAAGGAGAGGTAAACAGCGTAAGCCTACCAGGCCTAGATGGTGTTTTTCAGGTACTCAACAACCACGCCCCAATTATTTCTTCTTTGAAAAAAGGAGAGCTGAGCTTTGAGGTCGTTGGCCCCGTTGAAGCTACCACAGATTTAGTGGTGTCTGGCAATACCGTTCGCGTTCAAATCAAAGGCGGCGTAGCTGAGCTCAACAACCAAAAACTCATCGTTTTAGCCGAATAAAACATTCAAAACAAAACTCAAAAAGGGATTGGTTTGACCACTCCCTTTTTTTATGAAATTTTCATCAAAAGATTCCGTATTTTCGTTTTATTAAATGAGCACCTTAACCAACCTCGACCTTCAAAACATTCCTCGCCATGTGGCCTTCATTATGGACGGCAATGGGCGTTGGGCCAAAAATAAAGGTCAGCACCGTTTATTCGGACACGCTGCTGGCGTTGAGTCCGTTAAAGAGGTGATCAAAACGGCGCGTGAGCTAGGGGTTGCTTATCTCACCATGTATGCGTTTTCAACTGAGAATTGGGCGCGCCCTAGCGATGAGGTAGAAGGCTTAATGAATTTGCTTGTAGATGCAATTGCCAATGAAGTAGATGAAATGCATGCCAATGGTGTACGTTTGTTAACGATTGGCGATATCAAAGGCTTGCCAGGCAATTGCTACCAATCACTATTAGAGGCCATGGAGCGCACCAAAGACAACACCGCCTTAACGCTCGTTTTGGCTCTAAACTATTCTGCGCGCAAGGAAATATTAAATGCAGCCATAGCAACTCACAAAAAACTCCTGTCTGGTGAGCTTTCACTAGACGATATCAATGATACAGAATTCTCGAAATTACTAGACACTAAAGATATTCCCGACCCAGAATTATTGGTTCGCACTAGTGGCGAATGCAGGATCAGTAACTTTTTGCTGTGGCAATTGTCTTATACAGAGTTGCTTTTTACAGATACGCATTGGCCAGATTTCCGTCGCAAAGCATTTATTGATGCCATTGCTGCTTATCAGAAAAGAGAAAGGCGCTTTGGAATGGTTTCTGAACAAATTCAAACCACTAAATGAGTAGAATATTATTTGTGTTAATTTTATTGGCCGCGGGCACCATGAGAGCCCAAACACCCAATGCTCTAGGCGCGCTTGAGTTTGACTATGCCAATCCTCAAACCTTTGAAATAGGTCCGATACGTGTAGTTGGCGCCGACAATTATGACCATCAAGCCATCAAGCTCATTGCCGGACTGCGCACTGGTCAAAAAGTCACCCTCCCGAGTCAACAAATCAACAAAGCCATTCAAAATTTATGGGCCGAAGGCTTGTTTTCGGACGTTGCTATTTACGCCGAAAAAGAAATAGGTGACATTGTTTATTTAGTCATTGAATTGAGCCCAAGACCCAAGCTTTCGAAATTTCGTTTTGTGGGCGTCAACAAACGCGAAGCCGATAAATTAAGAGAAGAGATTTCATTGTATGCAGGTAAAACAATCACCGAAAACCTAGTCTTCGAAACAAACAGCAAAATCCGCAGTTACTACCGGGACAAAGGCTATTATCATGTTAAAGTCCAAATTAATCGCCAAATCGACACACTGATCAATAATTCTGAAGTCTTCGTCATCAATGTAGATAAGGGAATTAAAGTGGGTATCAAAGAAATCGAATTTGTGGGCGTAACTTCAGTTCCCATATGGAAGTTGCGCATGGCAATGAAAGACACCAAGCAAAAAGGTCCTCAGCGCATTTTTAAGCGTTCTAAATACACCGAGAGCAGCTACGCAACCGACAAAAACGCATTGCTAGCCAAATTCAACACAGAGGGTCTTAGAGACGCCGCCATTGTGCGCGATACCGTTTTTATGCTCGATGAAAAGAACATGAAGATTCGCATCGAAATTAGCGAAGGCGAAAAATATTACTTTGGCGACATCGAATGGATCGGCAATTCTAAATACAGATCAAGCTTTCTTGATACCGTTCTAGGCATCAAAGCCGGAGACCTCTACAACAAAGATTTATTCAACCAGCGTCTTTACGGCAATGGCGACGGCCGTGACATCTCCTCGCTTTATATGGACAGAGGCTACTTGTTTTTCCAAATTTCACCTGTTGAAACCGGCGTAAAAGACAATAAAATCAATCACCAAATCCGGATCATCGAAGGCAAAGAGGCACACATCGGAACGGTAACCATTCGAGGCAACACCAAGACCAACGACCACGTTATTCTTCGCGAAATCCGCACGAAACCCGGCGACCTTTTCAATAAAGCAGACATCATGCGTACCCAGCGAGAATTAGCGCAGCTTGGGTTCTTTGACGAACAAGGCTTTCAGGTAAATCCAAAACCCAACCCGGCCAACGGAACGGTAGACATCGAATATGTTGTAGCCGAAAAGTCTAGCGACCAGATTGAGCTCTCAGGGGGCTACGGCGGGGCTGGCCCTAATACTTCTGGTAGGGTAATCGGTACACTGGGCTTGTCTTTTAATAACTTTTCTACCAAAAACTTTTTCAAAAAAGACGCCTGGAGCCCATTGCCCGGTGGCGATGGCCAGCGACTGACCATTCGCGCACAATCTACAGGTCGTTTTTACCAGGGCTATAATTTTTCATTTACTGAGCCATGGCTCGGTGGCAAAAAGCCCAACTCACTTACCTTCTACGTCACAAACTCTTCGATTTCTACCAACGGATTGCTGCGTTCAAACCCAGATTATAACGGCATCTCTATTTCAGGCGCAGGCGTGGCAATGGGCCGCCGCAAAAAATGGCCAGACGACTATTTTGTTGCAAACTACGAGTTGTCCTATCAGTACTATGACGTTCAGAAATATTCGTTCTTCCCACTTTTCCAGAATGGTTATGCCAACGATATTTCTTTGAAGTATACACTGCAGCGCAGTTCTGTTAGCGCGCCAATTTATCCTCAAAATGGCTCTAACTTTACCTTCTCTGCCAAAGCAACTGCGCCTTATAGCATGTTTGGTCCAGAAAAAGACTACTCGAGCATGACGCAGCAGGATCGCTATAAGTACTTGGAGTATTTCAAATTGAAGTTTACAGGAGAGTGGTACACTCCACTTAGCGCAGACAAAAAATTGGTCTTGATGTCGCGTTTTGGTTTTGGTTACATGGGCGCCTACAACAAATCCAAAGGCATTTCTCCATTTGATCGTTTCATTATGGGAGGTAGCGGCCTCACCGGAATGGGCGCCAATCAAATTGGAGGCCGTGAAATCATCGCTTTGCGCGGTTACGAAGACCAAGCCATTTCTTCTGCGGGTGGCGACCCGATTGTAGCAAAGTATACGCTAGAATTGCGTTATCCAATATCGCTTAATCCGCAAGCAACGTTCTATGCCCTGTCGTTTTTAGAAGCCGGCAACACTTATCCAAGTTTTGATAAGTTCAATCCGTTCAACGTGAAGCGCACTGCAGGGGTGGGAATCCGCGTCTTTTTACCGATGTTTGGTATGTTGGGCCTTGACTACGGCTTGGGCTTTGACCAACTTGATTCATGGGCAAGTGGTTTTGGAAAAGGCTCTGATTTGGACATCAACGCGAAAGGCTATTATCCGAAGCTCACCTTTACAATTGGCATGAACCTTGGTGAATTGTAGCATTGACAATAAATTGGTAACTTCGTCGTTCTAAGCTCGCAAATGAAACACATGAAATACATCGCGCTTCTTTTATTGGTTTTTGGCATGCGATTTGTCAGTGCACAGACCTATGCCTTCATCGACTCCGACTACATCCTTGAAAATGTACCGGAATACGCTGAAGCCAAAGAACGTTTAGACAAAATGGCCGAGCGCTGGACCAAAGAAATCGAAGACCGCTATGCCACGATCAAAGACTTGAAAGGTAAGTTTGATCGTGAAGAAGTACTCCTTCCAAAAGAGGAACGAGAAAAACGAAAAATGGAAATTGAAAAGCTCGAGCAAGAAGCAATCGACCTACAAACCCAACATTTTGGGGCCAACGGCGATTACTTTCAAAAACGTCAAGAGCTCATCAAGCCAATACAAGACCGCGTTTTCACTGCAATGAAAAAAGTGGCGAAAAGAGAAGGATACGCGTTTGTTTTTGACAAAGCGAACCAAAGTAATTTGCTTTATGCAGAAAAAGAATTCGACATCTCAGATGAGGTGCTCGAAGAAATGGGAATAACTAAATAAATATAAAAATGAAAAATGTATTACTCGGTCTGTTTGTTGTCATCGGATTTAGCACTTTTGCTCAGACCAAAATCGGCCACGTAGACTCTCAAAAATTACTAGACACCCTGCCATCTCGCGATATCGCTATTAAAAAGCTGGATTCCATGAAAACAGCTGGTATGCAAGAATTGCAATTAATGGATGCCGATTTTCAAAAGGCGTATCAAGATTATGGTGTAAAACAAGCCCAAATGTCACCTGCAGAGCGTCAAATCGTAGAAGGCCGCCTGATGCAAAAACAACAAATGCTTGAGGCAACCCAGGCTTCTTTGGAAGAAGGGTTGCAAATCATGAGCGAAGAATTGAACAAACCAATTCTTGACCGTGTTCAACAGGCCATTGACATCGTTGCCGAGCGCAAAAAATTGAACTATGTACTAGATGTTTCTGCTACGATGTATTCAAAAGGCGGTATCGACATCACCAGCGAGGTCATCGTTGAGCTTTTATTGCTCGATGCTGCAGCTTCAAAAAAATAAATTAGATTCGAACATCGGAAAAGGGCAACCATTGGTTGCCCTTTTTTCGTTAGTTTTGATTTATGGAAGTACTTGGTCCAATAGGTGTTTTTGATTCTGGTTACGGCGGGTTAACGGTTTTAGCAGAACTCCGCAAGAAACTACCCCAACATGACTTCATCTATTTTGGTGACAACGCCCGCGCACCTTATGGCAACCGTTCCTTTGATGTCGTTTATGAATTCACGCTAGAAGCGGTTAAGTTTTTATTTGATCAAAGTTGTCCTTTAGTGATTTTGGCTTGTAACACTGCTTCGGCAAAAGCCTTACGCAGCATTCAACAAAAAGACCTTCCTCAAATAGCGCCAAACAACCGTGTGCTTGGCGTCATTCGCCCGAGCGCTGAAGTGATCGGAGAACGCACAAAAACAGGCCATGTAGGCATTTTAGGAACGCTTGGCACCATCAATTCAGGATCTTACCCAATAGAACTGGCTAAATTCGCGCCTTCTGTTCAAGTGCATCAGCACGCTTGCCCCATGTGGGTGCCGCTCATAGAAAACCAACAGTACACGCATCCAGCCGGCCAGCAATTTATTGCAGAAGACACCAATGCCCTTATGAATAGTCATCCGGAAATAGACACCATTTTACTTGCCTGTACGCACTATCCTGTTTTGAAAAATCAAATCGAAGCGCTGGTTGGCCCTGCTGTTCAGGTAGTTGCGCAAGGGCCAATTGTTGCCGATAAATTAAAGGATTATTTGTTGGCGCATCCGGAAATGGCCTCTAGGCTAACCAAAACAGGAACAACATCCTATATAACCTCAGAGACGACAGCCGTATTTAATGAGAAGGCCAGTTATTTTCTCGGTGAGCAAATCAAAGCTGAGCACCACAGTTTTTAGGAATCAACGAATCTTTCTGCTCAATTCAGTAAGAAGTTTTTCGTTGAGCTCTTTTTGCAAGGCAGGATGCGCCGCATAGTATTTCAAGCTTTTTTCAAAGTCGGCTTTAGAGCAACTTGATTTTTTTAATACACGCGCCACAGACAGGTCTAAGGCTTTTTTGTATTGGCTTGGCACGCCAAATTTGGTTTGAAAATGTGTTTCTAGCAAGGTAATTTCCTGAACCAATGGCGCCATTTGATCAAGAGGAAGAATCCCTTCGGGAACAGTATTTTGTTGACAAGCGCTTAGTAAGACCAAGCAGAAAAAAAAGCGAGCGAACATCATCTAGGATTAAATAAGAGGCGTTGACCAGGTCCTTGTTCGATAATTTTAGTGTCGGCATAAACACAGTTGCCATTCACATAAGTGCTGTGAATTTGGTTCGAGAACTGATGCCCTTCAAAAGGTGACCAGCCACACATATAAAGAAGCTCTTCTTTTTGAACGGGCTGACCAGCCATCGGATTGACCAAAACTAAATCTGCTGCATAACCTTCTCTGATGAAACCACGGTTTTTGATATCGAATAATATTGCTGGCGCATGAGCCATTTTTTCGACGACGCGCTCAAGGGTAATTTTTCCTTCTTGTACTTTGTCGAGCATGGCTAACAAGGCATGTTGGACTAGCGGGCCTCCAGAAGGCGCTGCCGAATATGTTTTAGCCTTTTCTTCGATGGTATGAGGAGCGTGGTCAGTGGCAATGACGTCAATTCGGTCATCGAGCAGGGCCTTCCAGATACCTTCGCGGTCTGCAGCCGTTTTAACTGCAGGATTCCATTTGATCAAATTTCCTTTTGTGGTATAATCAAGATCGCTGAACCAAAGGTGATGTATACAGGCTTCCGCAGTGATTTTTTTATCTTTTAACGGAAGCGTGTTGTCAAAGAGCGCTGTTTCTTTGGCTGTGGAAATGTGAAGGATGTGCAAGCGCGCACTATGTTTTTTAGCGAGCGACACCGCTTTAGAAGAAGACAAATAGCACGCTTCTTCGCTGCGGATGAGTGGATGGGCAGTAACAGGGATTTCATCTCCATATTGAGCTTGAAATGCCGCTAAATTGGCGCGAACGGTGTGTTCGTCTTCGCAATGGGTGGCAATAAGCGCTCCAACGCGAGAAAACAAGCCCTCTAGCACACTTTCTTTGTCCACAAGCATGTTTCCTGTAGACGAGCCCATAAAAACTTTTACACCGCAAATTTTTGAGGTGTCGGTTTTGAGTACTTCCTCTAAGTTATCATTGGAGGCACCCATGAAAAAGGAGTAGTTCGCAATAGAGCTTTTCGAGGCGATTTGATATTTCTCTTCGAGCAGTTCTTGTGTGAGTGCATTGGGAACAGTGTTCGGCATTTCCATAAAACTGGTGATGCCGCCGGCTACAGCCGCTCGAGATTCTGTAAAAATATTGCCTTTGTGGGTCAGGCCTGGTTCTCGGAAATGTACTTGATCGTCGATGCAGCCTGGTAAAATGAGTAGGCCGCTCGCATCAATTTCGCGAGCCGCTTCGTTTAAACCTATTTGACCTGCGATTTTCTCGATTATACCATTTGAAATCAGGATGTCGGCATTAAATTTTTTGCCTTCGTTGACGATAGTTCCGTTCTTGAGGATCGTTTTCATGACGCTATTATTTCCATTTCATTTGGCGCATTTGCCAAACACCAAAAAAGGCTTCTTTGAAGATACCGGTGCTCATTTTGGATTCGCCAAGAACACGGTCTACAAACGTAATGGGTATTTCTTTGACTTTAAATCCTAATTTGACCGCTGCGTATTTCATGCAGATTTGGAAGGCGTAACCTTTAAAAGGAATTTGGTCAAGCGGGATTTGTTCGAGCACTTGATGATGGTAACATTTGAAGCCCGCCGTAGTATCTTTGATGTTGATCCAGAGGATGAGCCGGACGTAAACACTGGCAAAATAACTCATGAGAATGCGCTTGAGCGGCCAGTTTTTAACTTTACCGCCACGTACATAGCGCGAGCCTATGGCGCAATCGGCACCCTCTTCACAAGCTTGAACTAAACGCGGCAAATCTTTTGGATTGTGAGAAAAGTCGCAATCCATTTCGATGAGGTAGGTGTAGTCGCGGGCCAAGCCCCATTTGAAGCCATGAATATAGGCAGTGCCAAGCCCCAGCTTACCTGCGCGTTTTTCAAGAAAAACTTCTGGATGTTTTTCCATTACGGCCTCTATCTGAGCGCTTGTTCCATCTGGTGAATTGTCGTCGACAAAGAGGATGTGATAGCCCTTTTGTAGTTTCATAACTGCCGCGACCATCTTAGAAATGTTTTCGCGTTCGTTGTAGGTTGGAATGATAATAAGGGTTCTTGGGCTTGCCATATCTAGTTAGAACGAAATTAACGAAGAAAAGTGACATAAAAAAACCGCCTTTTGGGCGGTTCTTTTAATTGGGTTGTAGTGATTATGCTTCTTCTTCCTCTTCGTCGTCTCCGGCATCAGCACCTTTGACAGCACCACGAGCCATTTTAACGGCAACAACCACTGCGTTAGCAGGGTCAAGGAATTTAACGCCAGGGATTTCAATGCTGCTGACGCGAATAGACTGACCAATGCGAAGTTTGGTGATGTCAAGAGTAATGGCATCAGGCAACGCGCTTGGAAGACCAACACACTGAAGTTGACGGAAAACAGTCATGAGCTTACCACCAGCCATTACACCACGGGAAGAACCTGTGATGCGAACTGGAAGCTTTACACGAACTTCTTTGGTTTCGTCGAGTTGATAGAAATCAACGTGTTGGATGGTGTCTTTGGTGGGGTGTTGTTGCAACTCACGGATGATTCCAATTGCTTTTTTACCTTCGATATCGAGGGCAACCTGAAATACATCAGGAGAAAAAACGATTTTGTCAATTGCTGTTCGCTTTACTGCGAAGTGAGTTTGCTCACCTTGACCGTAAAGCACACAAGGAACCAGGCCTGCATTGCGCAAAGCCGCAGCATCCTTCTTCCCTACGTTCGCTCGGAGCGAACCGCTCAAATGTGCTGTTTTCATGTTATATATTAATTTAAGAGATTACAAAATGTGAACTGATCGATTCGTTATTGACCAAGCGCTTGATGACATCTGCAAAGAGGTCGGCTACGCTAACCACGCGAATTTTGTCGCTGTGTTTTTGAAGCGGAATGGTATCGGTAACGATAAGTTCGGTTAATTTAGAAGCGGCGATGCGTTCAAATGCAGGCCCACTCAAGACCGCATGTGTGGTGAAAGCACGTACGCTTTTGGCTCCTTTTTCGATGAGGAGGTCGGCGGCAGTGGTGAGCGTACCAGCGGTATCGCACATGTCGTCGATGATCACGACGTCTTTGCCCATGACGTCGCCGATGACGGTCATTTCGGCAATTTCATTCGCTTTTTTGCGGTGTTTGTGGCATAGCACTAAACCACAATTGAGGTTTTTAGCGTAAGAATTGGCGCGTTTTGCACCTCCGGCATCTGGAGCAGCAACCACGAGGTTGTCGCGGTCTAGGCTGTCTATTTCGTTGAAGAACAGTGTAGAGGCAAAAAGGTGGTCTACGGGCACTTCGAAAAAACCTTGAATTTGGTCGGCATGGAGATCCATGGTCATGATGCGGTCTACACCTGCTGCCATGAGCATGTTGGCCACTAATTTGGCACCAATAGCCACCCTGGGTTTGTCTTTGCGGTCTTGACGCGCAAAACCGAAATAGGGGATTACTGCGATGATTTTTCTTGCAGAAGCACGTCTAGCGGCGTCTACAAGCAGTAAAAGTTCGAATAAGTTTTCGGTGGGGGGCATGGTTGATTGAACAATGAAGACATCTTGACCACGAACGGTTTCTTCGAAAGAAGGTTGGAACTCGCCGTCGGAAAATACGCTTACTTTGACGTCGCCTAAAGCCGCGCCAAATGATTTCGCGATGTTCGCTGCGAGTTGTTCTGAAGCCCTGCCTGCAAAGATTTTTACGCCCACGTTACTTAAAATTGGATGCAAAGGTAAGGAATTAAGAACTAATTTTGTAATACAATGAGTCAAAAGCTACAATATTCCTTGTTCAAACGCCTTTTCCGCTTTGCCAAGCCTTACAAAAAGTACTTAGTTGTAGCCATCAGCGCCACAATTTTATTAGCAGCGCTGTCACCTTCGAGGCCCTACGTAATCGGTCAAATTATAGACCGTTACTTGCTGCGCGATAAAGACCCAAACCTATTGTTATGGGGTTCGTTATTGGTCTTGCTCATGCTGTTGTTAGAAGCCGTGTTGCAGGTTGTGGGCACCTATTTTTCGAATTTACTAGCTCAGTCCGTGATCCGAGATTTGCGTCAGCGAGTAATCCGACATTTTATGCAGTTGCGCGTTTCATATTTTGATAAAAACCCAGTAGGAGCCATGGTAACCAGAGTGGTCTCGGACATGGAAGCCATTACAGAGGTTTTTTCGTCTGGCGTCATGGACATCGCCGCTGATTTATTGTCGTTGCTCTTGATCATCACGTTTATGTTTTTGACAGACTGGCAGTTGGCACTTATGACTTTACTACCCGTTCCGCTGCTGATTTGGGCAACCCGTATTTTTGCGCGCGCTATGAAATCCTCTTTTCAACAAGAGCGGCAGGCGGTCACGAAGCTCAACACCTTTGTGCAGGAGCGGCTGACCGGCATGAGCCTCGTTCAACTCTTTAATCGGCAGCGACAAGAAGCAGCTCATTTTGAGCAAATCAATGCGGAGCACAGGGCAGCTCATATCAAAGCAGTGTGGGCCAACTCCATTTTCTTCCCATTTGTAGAGCTCCTTAGTTCGCTTTCCATTGCTGCGCTATTGGTTTGGGGCGCACTGCAGGCAGCAGGCAAATCGGAAGTAGAAGTCCGCAATATGTTTGGCGAATTATTTGCGTTTGTCTTTTGGATCAGTCAGCTCTATCGCCCGATTCGAATGCTCGCCGACAAATTCAATGTACTGCAGCGAGGCACAGTTCGTGCAGAACGTATTTTCGCCGTGCTTGACGAGCAAACAGACATTCAAGACAAAGGCCGTATTACCGACGTAGACTTCAATCAAAATTTGCGCTTTGATGGGGTTCGATTTTCATATGTTGAAGACCAACCCATCATTTTGGATTTAGACCTTGAAATCACCTATGGCCAGACCGTTGCTATTGTTGGTGCTACCGGCTCAGGCAAAACGACTCTAGTGAATTTATTGGGTCGTTTTTACGAACACCAAGGCGGTCAAATTTTGATTGGTAAGGTGCCAATTGAAGAGATCGAACTCACAACCCTGCGCAAGAACATTGCAATTGTGTTGCAAGACGTCTTCTTGTTTTCAGACACCGTCTTCAATAACATTACCCTCGGCGACCCTTCTATTTCATTGGCTCAAGTTATTCAAGCCGCAAAAGAGGTCGGCGCGCACGATTTTATCAGCGCGCTACCAGACCAATATCACCATAAAATAGGCGAAAGAGGCGGCACGCTTTCCACCGGTCAACGACAACTGTTGGCTTTTATTCGCGCTTATGTTTATCAGCCGGCGTTGCTTATTTTAGACGAGGCTACCTCAAGCGTTGACACCGAAAGTGAGTTGCTTATTCAGCGCGCTACAGAAAAACTCACGGAAGGCAGAACGTCAATCGTGATCGCACATCGTTTATCGACAATTCGCAAAGCAGACCGCATTATTGTCATGGAAAAAGGTACCATAATTGAGCAGGGTACGCACGAAGAATTACTTGCGCTAGGCGGCCATTATAAAAACCTGTCGGATAGACAATATTTCAACCAAGAAGCATGAAACGTTTCAAGATAGGCGGCGTTCCTGAACACTTTAATTTACCTTGGCGCTTAGCCATTGAAGAGGGCCGGTTTAAGCAACAGGGTATAGAGCTCCATTGGTCTGACATGACGGGCGGCACTGGTCAGATGATCAAAGGCTTGCAAGCCGGCACACTCGACATTGCGGTTTTATTGACCGAAGGCATCACCCGTGCCATTTTAAAAGGTTTGGACGCTAAGATCATTGCGGTTTACGTCGAAAGTCCTTTGTGTTGGGGTATTCACGTACCCACGAACGCTGCCATGCAACATTTATCAGTGCTCGACGGCGCCACTTTCGCCATTTCAAGGGAGGGCTCCGGGTCGCACCTTATGAGCTATGTACTTGCACAACGCGAGGGTTGGGACCCGAGCGCGCTGTCATTTAACGTTGTCGGAGACGTTTATGGTGGTCTTTGGGCCCTCAACCACGACGAAGCACAAGGTTTTTTATGGGAAAAATACACCACTCAACCTTTTGTAGACCAAGGAAAATGTAAACGAATAGGCGAGGTTTACACACCGTGGCCTTGTTTTGTCATTGCCGTCCGAGATGAGGTTCTGGCAAGTGACCAACATCTTTTGCAAAAACTTTTAAGGGTTGTTCAAGATCGAGCTCAGCAACTCAAACAAGCACCAGATGCAGCCGAGGTGCTCGCTTGGCGTTATGCTTTGAAGAAAGATGAAGTTGCCGAGTGGCTCAGTCAGACGACGTGGTCTGCGGTTTCGCAAATCCAACAACAGGACTTACAAAATACGGTCGAGACACTTTTAGAATTGCAACTCATTACCCCGGAAGAAGCCCAAGATTGGCCTGTAAAATTACTTGGATGAAATACGCCCTCGTTTGCATAAGTATTTGTTTTGTCCAAGCGCTCTTGGCGCAAGGGCTGGATATAGGAACAACAACCTACACGCCTACTTTATCGCCAACCTGTCCACACCATTTAACGAAACGTCAGGGCTGGCGTTTTCAAACGACACCATTTTTTCAATCAATGACAGCGGTAATCAGCCAATGATTCATGCGATGGGGAGCAGCAATGGGCAACAATTGCAAAGTTGGACGATTCAGAACGCGGTAAATGTAGATTGGGAAGCGCTTGCGCTTGGGCCAAACGCAGTGTTTATTGGAGACATTGGAAATAATGCAGGCAATAGAAACACATTGGATATCTACCGCATCGCTCGATCTGACCTTTCTCCTACAACAACGAATTTATTTGCTCAGAAGCAAACCTTGCGTTTTGCCGACCAGCCACTTTCGGGTTTGGCACTCAATGCACACAATTATGACTGCGAAGCCATGTTTTTTTGGCAGGACTCACTGCATTTGTTTTCTAAAAACTGGGAAAATCTGTGGACGCGGCATTATGTAGTTCCGATGGCTTGGCAAGACACCTTGATAGCGAACCCCATAGATTCTTTTTTTGTGAATGGCTTGATCACTGATGCGGGTCATGATCAAATTTCAAACACCATCTATTTATTGGGCTACAAAAAAGAACTAAGTGGGCTGTATAGCTCGTTTATATATAGGTTTATAAATACCAACAATGACTGTTTAACCTATTCCTCCTAAGCTGCATTTTTTTGACTTCAGTACAATTGCAGGATTACCCGCGCAGGGCAACTCCGATATTTACTTTCATGCGGATATTTTATACATTCCCCAATCTGTTTTATCTGAATTTCAATTGTTGGACACCATGGGAAGATCGGCAATAGAATGGAAAAAAGGACAAAATCACCAGGATTTAACAAACCTAAAACCAGGAACTTATATTTTGCAGGGCCCCCATTACCGCAAAACCTGGATTAAAATCAATTGATGTGCGGCGCATGTTCTTTCTGAAGGCTTGCTTGTTCAGAAACTATAGGCTTTTGTTCATTTAGCCATTTGCCTAAGAACAAAAGATTTACATTCATACTAACAATACAGCAGTATGATACCACTTATACCTCAGTTTGATGAAAATTTTTGGTGGGCCGTTGCAGCAGTACTTGCGATTTTAAGCATCATCTTCGCCGTCTTTTTAACAGACCGCAAGAATTAGAAGCTTTTTAACGCGCGTTGCACATCTGAGTCATGAGCATTCACGACCTGGTAGTAGCCACTTTCCAAGAAAAGATGCCTAGCGATTTCCGCTTTGAGCAATTGCTTGATATTTTCTTTGCTGTGCAAGTATTCATTTTTTTGTAGACGCACGTCAAATTCTTTGGATGCAAACGACGTAAATTGCGTCAATAGTTGTTCGGTAACCTCAAATTTATGGATGAATTCAGGGAGCGAATAAGTCATGTTTTTGTGATTCAAATAGTCAAATGCAAAAGCATTGAATACACCATTCCATTGCAATTCAGATAAATAAAGCGATGTTCCGGAGGTGTCGCCGGCTATAAAAACATCTGGCATGATGCCGCCGCCGCCGTAGACAACTCTGCCTTTGCGCGTTTTGAATTTCAGTGAATCGACAAAAATACTAGGGTCAGGCTTGAAGTATTCTTCAGTGAATGCTTTTTGTTCATCCGCTTTATATGCATCATAACCCTTTTTGTAAGGCCTTTGAATGGAACGTCCTGAAGG
>JAJTGF010000060.1 GCA_021299335.1 Cryomorphaceae bacterium | reverse complement strand
CGAAATGTAGCCCGCATGGCTTCGTTATTAGCCGGTTACCCAATTGAAGTACCTGGTGAAACCGTCAATAGACTCTGTGCTTCTGGTTTAGCTGCAGCTGTCAACGCTACGCGCGCTTTGCGCAATGGCGAAGGAAATATATATGTTGCCGGCGGCGTCGAGCACATGACGCGCGGCCCCTGGGTGATCTCCAAAACTTCTAGTGCGTTTGGCCGCGACGCCCAAATGTACGACTCGAGCTTTGGCTGGCGCTTTATCAACCCACAAATGGAGGCGCTCTACGGCGTAGACAGCATGGGCATGACCGCCGAGAATTTAGCCGAACACTACCAAATCTCAAGAGCCGACCAAGATGCTTTTGCGTGCTGGAGTCAAGAAAAAACCGCCGCTGCACAGGCCGCTGGTTTTTACACCGATGAAATTTTACCAATTGAAATTCCGCAAAAAAGAGGAGCGGCCATCGTTTTTGACAAAGATGAATTCTCCCGAGCCAATACCACAGCAGAAACCCTCGCCAATTTGCGACCTGCCTTCAAAAAAGACGGCAGTGTTACGGCAGGCAATGCTTCTGGTCTGAATGACGGCGCTGCTGCTTTGCTTTTGGCCAATGAAGATGGAGTCCGTGAACACGGTTTACAGCCCATGGCTAGAATTTTGTCGGCAGCTGTGGCAGGCGTAGAGCCCCGCATCATGGGCATAGGTCCTGTGCCTGCGAGTCAAAAAGCATTGCAACGAGCCGGGCTTACTATAGATCAAATTGACCTGATCGAAATCAACGAAGCTTTTGCCGCCCAAGTGTTGGCTTGTACGCGCGCGCTTGGTCTAGCCGACCGCGATGCGCGCATCAATCCAAATGGCGGTGCAATTTCTCTTGGTCATCCACTCGGAATGTCGGGTGCGCGCTTGCTTTTAACCGCCGCCAGACAACTGCAGCGCAGCAATAAACGTTATGCTTTAGTAACCATGTGTAGCGGTGTAGGTCAAGGCTACGCGGCGGTCATCGAAAACGTAACCAAATGAAAATGACATCCATGCGTAGCTTTGGGATTTTACTAGTTGCACTGACACTCTTTTCGTGCAAAAAAGAAGCAACGCGTTGGCGCACAGATTGGCTACTCCCAGTTTTACACGATACGCTCACACTGAACCAATACTACAACGATTCTACACTCAGTATCAATGGTTCCCAAATTGATGTCAATTTGAGCAGAACTATACTAGACCTCGGTCTTTCTGATCTCATTCAAATTCCCGACACCACAATTGCACAGCAATACCAAGCAAACTTTACGGTCAATAACGTGTCTCCGGGCTTTATGTTTGTCAATAGCATCAAAACCCATGAGCTCGATCTCGGCGATATCCAACTCAAAAAAGTGCGCGTATCCTCCGGGCAAATCCAACTCAAAGTATACAACCCCCTAAATACTGCTGTTTTGTATCAAATTGAGTTACCTGGTGTCTTGCAAAATGGTCAAGTTTTTGTGCAGAACTACACCGTTGCTCCGGGCACGGTACAAAACCCTACAATTGCCACAGAAACCATCAATTTAAGTGGTTACGAGATCGATTTAGGTGGACTACAAGGTTTAGAGTTCAATCAGTTGCAATCCAAACTTACCCTTAAAACAGATCCTAACGGCCAAACTGTTTCCATATACAACAATCAAATATTCAAATTTGAAGCCGCCTTTCAAAACCTACGCTTCGATTACGCCAAAGGTTTTTTTGGCGCAACGGTCATTGCAGGCCAAGAGCAATTTAACTTGCCTTATCTCGATCTCATTACCAACGGCAGTATATCACTTCCCGATCTCGACCTTGGTTTGCAAATAGAAAATGGCTTTAAAATGGCGCTTCGCGCCCAAGTTGAAGAGCTGAGCGCTACCAATACACAAGGTCAATCCGTTTCATTAAATGCGCCGAGTATCGGCCCCAGCATGTATTTGGCGCCGGCAACGGGTTCTTGGAATACACTTCAGCCAAGTACCTTGAACCTACAATTCAATCAGAACAATAGCAATATCAAAGCATACCTCGAAAATCTTGGTGCCAATCAACAGGTTACTTACCAATTACAACCCAATCCTTGGGGCAATACCTCAGCAGGGCACGACGAAGCATTTGCCAATAGCCGCCTTCGCATCAAAATGAACGCGCAAATGCCCATGGCGCTTCAGGCCGATGGCCTCACCCTACAAGACACCTTTGATATCGATCTTTCTCAAGACCTCCAAAAATCACATGTCACTGCAGCAACACTTATCTTGGATGCCACCAATGCTTTTCCTTTTAGTTGTGACATCGTCTTGTATTTCATGAAGGATGGTCAGGTTTGGCATACAGTTATTGCCGATGCACAATTGGTCTCGGCGCTCCAAGGTCAAGTTGACCCTAGCGATGGCCTACTTAAAAAGAAAAGTAAGCTTAAAATTGTCTTGCCGCCTGCATTGGTTGCCGATCTGCAAGACCTCAATCAAGTTGCCGTGAGTGCAAACTTTGCTACCACTGATCCAGGCACCGGTTTGGCGGTTCAACAGGCTGTTCAAGCCCATGCTTTCTTGGGGCTCCAACTTCAACTGCAGTTACAAACTCAAATCCAACCCTGATGCGACTGCTCTTCCTTTTTTTGCTCCTGGGTGCGCAACTTGCACAAGCTCAACAAGCGGTGTTGTTAGATACTTATGGTACCTACAACAGCACAGGTGTCCGCCGGCAAGTCGCCGATGCCTTCTTTTACGGTGGCCTCATCGACTCCAATGAAATCAGTCGTTCACTTTCGGGGCTTCAAAAGCGCAATACCTTTGGCTTGCAAATGGGTTTGAATGCCCAATGGCAAACACCTTGGTCTGTTTCCAAAGATGCCCAAAAATGGGGTTCTAGCTACAAATGGGTGTTCAATGCGGGTGTACAGCAATATGCGGGCTTGCAGTTTTCAAAAGATCTTTTTGGCTTGGTATTTCAAGGAGGTTTGCCCTATATCGGCGACACCCTAGACATCGGTAATTTGCGTGCAGAAGCCACGACTTTCTCTAAAATTGGAATCGGTTTTGGCAATAAGGCTAGCCAATCTACCTTTGTTTTGAACTTTGTAGCCGTCCAACGAAACTTAGCTGCGTCCTTGTCTAAAGGATCTTGGTATCAAACACCTTCTTCTGCTCAAATAGAGCTCGGACTCACGGGTCAAGCCAAATTCAATAGAGCATCGGGCCAAGCCTATGGCTTGTCTCTCGATATCGATTACCGCTTTGGGTCCGCAGACAGCACTTCCAACGAACAACAATTTCAACTCCTCATTCAAAATTTAGGTGTCGCAAGAGCTGTACAGTCTACTTCATACAGTTTGTCGGGAACTTTGCAATACAGTGGCTACTCCATCGCCACTTGGCAACAAACGAGTGTCGAGCAACTCGCGCAAGCATTTTTAGATTCATTGGGCTTTGAGCAAGCACTCGTCTCGAACTGGATTTTACTACCCGCTCAGATCCAGTTATCCAAAATCATAGACCCGGAGAGTCAGCAGCGTCTCGCAGCATATTATGGCGCTCAATTTATGTTGAGGCAAACTTATACGCCCTTGGTTTATGCAGGAGCACAACTCAAGGTCAAGCAATTTTGGCGCACCGGAATAGGCATGGCCTATGGTGGCTTTGGTGGCTTGCGCATGCAAGCATACAGCGCCTTTCAATTCAAACGTTCCCAATTATTATTGCGCTCTGATAATTGCACCTTGCGCAATGGGGCTTCACTTTATCTTCAATTCCGATGCGATATCTAGGTTTGTTCGTCTTTATGGCTTGGGTATGGAGCGCAGGAGCGCAAAACCGTTTTTACAAGCTCTATTCGGGTTCTGGTTTCGACAAAGCTGAAGATGTCTTGGCTTTGCCAGACTCTTCCTATCTCGTTGCCGGAAGCAGCGGAAGTTGGGAAGAAAACGCACAGGGCTTCCTCATGAAAATCGATCAGTTTGGAACTTATCAATGGAGCCAAGCTTATGGTGCCCAAGAAACCGAAGAAATCAAGCGCGTTTTTCATAGGCCGGGTATGGGATACTACCTTGCCGGAATGTCTAGCTCCTGGACCACAGGCGGCTATGATCCCATGCTTGTATTTACCGATCTGAACGGTACACAGCAATGGATCAAAACCTATCCTCATCCAAGTTGGGAGCGCATCCACGACGGTGTTCAAACCGTCGATACCGGTTTTGTATTGGTGGGCGAGCGCCTGGCCACCATTGGCGGCTCGGCAGATGTGTTGTTGCTGCGCCTAGACAAAAACGGCGATACGCTTTGGACCAAAACCATCGGCTCTTCAGGTCACGACTGCGCCCGTAGTATTCTTCGGATACAAGACACCTTGTTTGCAGTAGGCGGGGAGTGGACCCTCCAAGATTCATTGGTCCAAAAAGGATTTGTATGCTTGTTCAACGAACAAGGGCAAATGCTTTGGTTCGACACCCTCGGTGTGGCTGCCGGCGACCACGCCGTACTTGACCTCACTCAAACACCTTTTGGAATCCAATTTGCGGGATATCGCACGGTTTCGGCAGCGAATCACGATAAATTTTCCGGTATGATAGCCTTAGACGGCAGTATTACTGCTCAAAACGCTCCGTTAGATGGCGCCATGATCTCCGACGACATCATTCAACAAATTGCCTATATTCAGACATTAGATGCTTGTGCACAAGGTATTCAAGTGCAAAACCAAGGCACTTACCCAGAGCCTTATGATCTCAATATTGGCTATGGAGATGCACTCTTCGGGTATTGGTTGGGTTGGCCCGTCACTGCCATTCTCAATCAGGGTTATGATCATTGCGGTAATATCAAGCCAACGCTCGATGGCGGCTTTATTGCCGTTGGCATGAACTCCGTAATTATCGATGGTCAGAATCAACTCAATGGGGGTAGCAACATTTTTGTATTAAAAGTCAATGGCGATGGCTCGGCTTATGTCCAAACAGATACGGTCTTTACCACCAATCAGCTAGTGGGGCTCAAGCCGGCTTTTGAAGGAAGCAAAGTCTTAGTGTTTCCCAATCCCGTTTCAGCTGATTTAACGATTGTATGGCCTGGCAACGAGGCAAAAGCCATTGAATTATACAATGCGCAAGGCGCATTGCTTCTCAAAGAAACTGTAGCTGCACCATACGGTATTCCGATGACCACATTTGCAAGTGGTCTCTATCTATTGAAACTAGAGGGGCAAAGTTATCCGATCATCAAGCATTAAGCTGTTTTCTTCGGGCTCTTTCCTTTATGATCAGGCCGAGTTCTCGGCTGGTTTGACCCGCAACTGAAGTGTTTTCGTCTGCTCTTCGCAGCAAATAGGGCAACACCTCTTGTACAGGGCCAAAAGGCACGTATTTCGCAACTTGATAGCCTGCATCCGACAAATTATAGGAGATGTGGTCAGACATGCCTAAAAGCTGTGCAAAGTAAAATTTAGGGTCATTGGGAGCAACTTGTTCTTTATGAAGTAACGTGGCAAGGTACATCGAGCTATTTTCGTTGTGTGTGCCGGCACAAACAGAAAAGACTGCTCTATTGGCCACTAAAAAGTCAAGCGCGGCATCGTAATCTTTGTCTGTACTCGCTTTATCAGGTTGAATAGGCGAGGGGTAGCCCATTGCTTGTGCTCTGGCGCGTTCTTTTTCCATGTAGGCACCACGCACCAACTTGACGCCATATTTTATTCCCGCATTTTTAGCGCGCTCGAGTTCTGTCCTTAGATAAGCAAGGCGGTCGTGGCGGTACATCTGGATAGTGTTATAGACAATGCAATGTGTTTGATTGTATTTGCACATCATGTCGAAAGTCCATTGGTCAATAGCAGTCTGGATCCACGTTTCTTCGGCGTCGATAAACAAGCGTGTTTGGTGGCGTGCTGCTGCCGCACAAATTCTATCTATTCTCTCCAATATTGCGGAAATCCCGGCTTTTTCACTTGGCGTGAATTCTCTGAAATTTTCACCTTTACGCGTCGCTCTTAACTGGCTTGAGACCAACTCCAGTAAATGGTGTTGGGCAATTCCGGTAATTTTAAATACGGCGAACGGAATGTGTTTATCCGTGGCAGATTTCTCAATGGTCTCGATGATGATTTGCGTGGTTTTTTCGAAGTCGTCTTCTTGGGTTTTACCTTCGACAGAATAATCTAGAATAGTGCCAATACCAAATGCGGCTAATTGTTCGATTGCATGATCGCATTCTTGGATACTCTCGCCGCCGCAAAATTGCTTGAATATCGTTTTTTTGATCACCCCTTTAATTGGGAGCTTTAGACGCAATGCCAAAGGCGTCAGGAGCTTGCCAATTTTAACGATAGACGGCGCTCCGATGATTTTAAATAACCAATAGGCGCGCTGGAGGTCTTGTTTGTTTTTGGAGCGAAAAGCAATTTCGGTGTTGTCGAAAGAAATCATGTCCCAAAATTAAGGTCTTTTCGTAAATTTGGACCATGCAAATGGCTTCTTTTTCCGAACAACTGCGTCCGTTTGAATGGGGGCCTCTTCTTGACTCCTCCTTTTCTTCAATCCTTGCGCAATATGCACCTGCAAAAATCGCCATTTTAGTCGACGAAAATACCCATGACCACTGCCTTGAGTTTTTATTGACAGCCTTTGAAGCTTTAGCTGAGGCCGAGGTCATTCTCCTGCCAGCAGGGGAGCAAAACAAAGTGCTCGAAGTTTGTTTTCAAATATGGGAAACGCTTACAGAAGCTGGTTTTGGTCGCCATGATCTACTGATCAATTTAGGTGGTGGCGTTGTCACTGATTTAGGCGGCTTTGTTGCATCCGTTTACAAGCGCGGACTTTCATTTATCAATATCCCAACAAGTTTGCTGTGCATGGTAGATGCCTCTATTGGTGGCAAGACGGGTATCGACTTTGCAGGCTATAAAAATCAGCTTGGCACCTTTCAAGAGCCCATCGCAACCTATATTGATACCGGGTTTTTAGCAACACTTCCAGAGGTGGAGTGGCGCAATGGTTTTGCCGAACTCCTCAAGCATGCGCTGATTTCAGATCACGTACTATGGGAAAAGCTCTCAAAAATTCAAAATATCCAACAAGAACTCCAATCTGAAACCATTCAGCAAGGTGTACAGATCAAAAATACCATTGTCGAAGAAGATCCTTTAGAGAAGGGGAAGCGAAAAATTCTCAATTTCGGCCATACGGTTGGGCATGCACTAGAGTCCTATTATCTAGATACAGATCAGCCGCTTTCACATGGTCATGCAGTTGCGCTCGGAATGCTCATTGAAGCGCAGCTATCTCAAATGAAATTAGGTTTGCCAGATGAGGTTCTTTGCGAAATTAAAGCCGTCATCCATAAGTTTTATGCGCCTCAAATCCCAAATGATGTGCAAGCCATCTGGAAACTCATGCAACAAGACAAAAAAAATGCGCAAGGAATGGTACGGGTGTGTTTGTTAAGGCAAATAGGCACTTGCATTTACGACCAGTCTCTGTCTTTTGAAGATTTCGAAAAAGCCCTTCTTTATTTTCGTACTGAAGAATAAAAAAAGGCCTCCGAAGAGGCCTTTTCCTTACAAGCTAGTTGGAAGCACCAACTTGCAATGCTTTACTTGACGATGGTCATTTCGTCTACAATGTGTTTAGCACCTGCATATTTGTCAATGATAAACAAGACATAGCGGATATCTACGTTAATGGTTTTTTGCAATTTTTGATCAAAAATCACATCTCCGGCCATCGCTTCGATGTTGCCATCAAAAGCCAAACCGATAAGTTCACCGTTTCCATTCAATACAGGAGAACCTGAATTCCCACCCGTAATATCGTTGTTGGTCAAGAAGTTAACTGGCATATAGCCGGCTTTATCTGCATAGGGGCCAAAATCTTTTTTAGCGTTAAGTTCGATGAGGCGCTGTGGCAAATCGAATTCTTCATCGTTTGGTTTGTATTTGTTGATGGTCCCTTGAAGTGTTGTATAGTTGTTGATTTTGGCATCGTTGCGCTTGTCTGCAGGAAGCGCGCTTACTTTACCGTAAGTAAGACGAAGCGTGCTATTCGCGTCTGGATACAAAATAGTGCTCAAGCCAGATTCTCTTAGACCAGCAACGAGTAAGCGGTATGCGCGGTTGTAGTCGTCGGTAAGTTTGATGAGTTCCTCAGATCGCTTCATGAGGTGCGCTAGCATGTCTACTGACAATTTGAAAAGTGGATCATTGCTGAGTTGACCTTCGCTGCCACTCCGTTGGCGAGTTCGTAATTCGCTTTGGCCGCGTAAAGGTCAAGTCCATTGATGAGGACATCCATTTCTGCCGTACCGTAGGTCGTTTCAAAAAACTCATTGATGGCTGCCGTGAGGTCAGCTTTCATGGCGCTCCTTTTGGCAGCATCTGCTTTGGCATAAGCCATGAGCTGCGCACCCAAGCCACGTGAAATACCTGCGTATTCTGAGTTGCGAACGAGAATAGAAAGGTAGTTGTCGTGTCTTGATTTGTCGTTGGTAGCGCTGTAGAAATTGTTGAGCGTGCTCACTACTGAGCCGTATTTTGCTTTGTTTTCAGGTTTGTTTGCCCAAGCGTCGAATTTAGCTTCGTTTTTGGCTTTGGCAGCAGCTGTTTGGAATTTGGTCAATGCATCGATCATGCCTTGGCGGTTTTTCCAGTAGTTGGCGGTGCGCGCATACTTAGAAGCGTAGTTCAATCGAACAGAAGCATCTTTGTCCATGTAGGTTTTCATGGCGTCCATGGCGGTTTTAGAGGCCTCTACCCAAGCTGGGTAAGCGTATTTGACGTTTTGATCGATGCCACCTGCAGGCAACCAACGGTTGGTGCGGCCTGGGTAGCCCATGATCATGGCGAAGTCGCCTTCTTTGACCCCATTGAGGTTGATGGGAAGGTGGTGTTTTGGATGTAATGGAACGTTTGAAGTGCTGTAGTCTGCAGGATTACCATTGGCATCTGCATAGACGCGGAACATAGAGAAGTCTCCGGTGTGGCGTGGCCATTCCCAGTTGTCGGTGTCGCCGCCAAATTTTCCGATGCTGTTTGGAGGCGTACCTACCAAACGCACATCTTTGAAGTCTTGGTAAACAAAAAAGTAAAATTCGTTACCTTGGAAAAAAGAGCGAACAGAAACGACATATTTGCCGCCTTCACTGTTTTCTTTTTCGATGAGTGCGATTTCTTCGCGGATGATTTTTTCGCGCTCGGCTTCAGACATGCTGTCTGAAACTTTGGACATAATGCGCTTGGTGCAGTCGTCCATGCGGACAAAAAAGCGCACATACAAAGATTTTGGCTTGAGCTCTTGACTGCGGTCTGCAGCCCAGTAGCCGTTCGTAAGGTAGTCGTGCTCTGGGGTAGAGAGCTCTGCAATGGCATCGTAACCACAGTGGTGGTTGGTCAAAAGTAAGCCATCTTTTGAAATGAGCTCTGCTGTGCATCCGCCATTGAACTGCACAACTGCATCTTTCAAGGAGGAGTTGTTGATGCTGTAGATTTCTTCTGCGGTGAGTTGCAGACCCATTTTTTGCATGTCGCGGTGATTGAGGCGGTCGATGAACATCAAGAACCACATGCCTTCGTCGGCACGAACAAATAACCCTACAAATAAGAAAAGGGCAAGCGTTATACGTTTAAATTGTGTCATGGTTTATTTTTTGTTTGGCGAAGATACGTAAAGTTTTTTTTTCATTCGACTCAAGCTTTCGGGCAAAATACCGAGGTACGAAGCGATCTGGTGTTGAGCGACTAATTGCTCGATACCTGGGTGTCTGTTCAGGAGCTCTTGATAGCGCTCTTCGGCATGTGCCGAGACGGTCATCAGGAAGCGTTTTTGCAACACGGCCAGCGTGCGTTGTGCCATGATGCGAAACAAGCGTTCGAGCGAAGGAACTCTATCAAAAAGGAATTCGAGGTCCTCTCTCGAAATTTCAAGCATGTAGCTATCCTCGAGGGCTTGAACATTCAGTGTGGCGACGTCGTCAAAATGAAAAGCGGAGAGGTCGCCGACCCACCAATCTGGAAAAGCAAAGTACAAGACATGCTCGTTGCCTTTTGCGTCGGTATAAAAAACCCGCAGCGTTCCTTGAACTACAAAGCCTTGCTGGAAATGCTTGGAACCCTCTTTCAAAAAAAAGTCTTTTTTCTGGACTTTTCTAAGGTGATAGTAGTTCTTCATCAATTCCAATTCCTCGTCTTTGAGCGGCACGCGCTGACTCATGTAATCAAATAATTTTTGATAGGCTGCTTGAAGGTCCATTTGTTCTACTTGGGAAGGTGTCTGATGCGCCATTCGGTCGGGTGTAAATTATTGAAGCGTTGTCCAATTTGCTTGATCATTGCAATCGGTTGTTCGGCGTAAGTGAGGAGGTAAAAGCCAGCAGGTGCTTCCCATTGCTGACTTTGGCCGTTCAGCATCTGAAGAGCTTCGCTTAAATCGAGCGCTTTTTCTGGGAGTTGCCAGCGCAGCGACAGGCTGTAAACCATATCGTAGCCTGGAGTCCAAGATTTTTTGTGCGCAGTGGCAACATGCAAACCTTTTTTCAAAAATTTGAGTGATTTGATGCGCGCGTAAAAGTCAAGTCCAAAAGGGGTGCTGGCCAAAACAACGTCATCTTCTTGCCAAAAAAGGAAGTCTTTGCTTGTGTTCAATAGCGCACTCAAGTCTTTAGGAATACCCGTGTTTATTTGATTTTTCGCAGTTTTGTTTTTGCTTTTACTTGGGCTTATTTTTTGAAGCGCAGCGATGTAAAACCCTTCGCTTTTTACATGATTTGGGAAGAAGTAATAGCCAATATCGTTTCTATCGGGTTGGAGGCCTTCAAAATGAGGAAGCAGGACCTTTTGAGCGCTCTGCTGACGTAAGTAAGGAAGCAATTGCTGCTCGTTTTCTGCTGGGTTGAAAGTGCAAGTCGAGTAGAGGAGGTAGCCGCCTTCTTTGAGCAGTGGCCATACTTCTTCAAGGATAGCTGTTTGTCTGAGCGCGCAGCCAGCCGCATTGGCAGTGCTCCATTCTGTTCTCGACTGTGGATCTTTGCGAAACATGCCTTCGCCGGAGCAAGGCGCATCTACAACCAGCACGTCGACTTGTCCATCGAGTACGTGAAGTTCCTCGGGTTTATGGTTGCAAACAAAAACATTGGAATAACCCCATTTGCTGAGGTTTTCGCTCAAGATATATGCCCGAGACCGATTGATTTCATTTGCCAATAAGACCCCCTTGTGGTCCAGAAAACTAGCAAGGAGTGTGCTTTTGCCGCCCGGAGCCGCACTGAGGTCTAAAACCACCGGATGCTCAGGGAGTTCAAGTTGCTTTAACACTTGTTCTAAATACATAGAGCCCGCTTCTTGAGGGTAGTATGCGCCAGCGTGGAAAAGTGGGTCGTAGGTAAAAGCCGGTCTTTCTGATAAATATACGCCGGTGCTGCTCCAAGGAACTTTGCTACTATTCTCAAATGATGCAACGCGCTCTGGGTGCATGCGAACGGAGGTTGGGGCTGCCGTATCCAAGACTTCTAGTAACTTGTCAGCAACAAAAGTATCTTGTCGGATGCGCTCAATGAATGCTTGGGGCAATGGAGTCATTCTCAAAATTACGTCTTTTTTGAAAAAAGCAGTTGTGCTACCTCAGTCGTGTTTTCATTTGCGCTCACTATTGCATTCACATTGTAGGGAGGTATGCTGATGACTTTTTGATGGTCACACAACACATATTGCGCTTTGCGAAGCGGAGCAGGGATGCCCATTTCTTTCAGAATTTGCAGTACTTTTTTACTGCCTTTCATCCCCGAAACACGAATGCAGTCGCCTGGTTGTATCTTTCTTAGAAAAAGGTCGCCATCGACTCGTTGTAAATCGATGACAAAAGAGGTCTTATTTACGCCATTCGGTTTAAAATTGGCTTTGGCATCATGAAGCTCGAAGGTCCAATTGAAATCGGTGGCACTGACCAATGCCATTTTGTCTTTCTGCCGAACTAAATATAGCGTTTTGCCCGAATCGGCATGCTTCCAAGTGAGGTATTTGCCATTTTCGGCGTGAAATAAATCGCGAATTCTTCGGATCACATGAGTGGGCACCTCTAAAATTTTAAATAACTCAACAATTTGATATGATGTA
>JAJTGF010000059.1 GCA_021299335.1 Cryomorphaceae bacterium | reverse complement strand
CAGTGAGTGGTCCATCGAATGGAACAATCGTGATCAATGCAAACGGAACATACACTTATACTCCAAATGCGAACTTCAACGGAACGGATACAGTAGTAGTATCGATTTGTGATGAAGGATTGCCATTACCGGGAATATGCGTAAACGATACGATATTCATCACCGTAATACCATGTACAAGTATTCCAACATTCGACTGTGACGGTGATGGTGTTACAAATGGACAAGAGCTTGTTGACGGGACGATTCCAACTGACCCATGTTCATTACTGCTTGCTAGTCAAACAGAAACACCAAGTACGTTGTGGAATGACGCTGACTGTGATAACGACGGTTTGCCGAATGGAACGGAAGTCGCTGGAACAACTGATCCATTGAACCCAGACACCGATGGTGATGGTGTAATTGATGGAACTGAAGTCGCGGATGGAACGAATCCAACGGATCCTTGTTCATTGTTGATTGCAAGTCAGACAGTAACGCCAAATTCCGCATGGAATAACGCAGACTGTGACAACGACGGATTGACGAATGTTACAGAGGTAACTGACGGTACTGATCCATTGAACCCAGATACGGATGGTGATGGTGTAATTGATGGAACTGAAGTTGCTGAAGGAACGAATCCAACGGACCCTTGTTCATTATTGTTGGCAAGCCAAACAGTAGCGCCAAGTGCTGCATGGAATGATGCAGACTGTGACAACGATGGAATTACCAATGGAACTGAAATTTTAAACGATAGTAATCCATTTAATTCTTGTAGCCCAATCCCTTGTGATGTCATCATTCCAGAGTCATTTACACCAGATGGAGACGGAATTAATGATCAATTTGTAATTGAGGGTATCGAATTATTTCCAAATAATACGCTGAAGATATTTAATCGTTGGGGTGTTTTGGTGTTTGAAGAATCACAATATCAAAATAATTGGGATGGTAAAACACAAAGCACTTTTACAATAAACGGTGATGATTTACCAACTGCTACCTATTACTATGTATTTGACACAAATGATGTGAATAAAGGGATAGTCACCGGGTACATTTACTTGCAACGATAAATGAAATGAATAAGATCAGCTATACCGATCATATAAAATATAAGAAATGAAAGAGCTAATAAATTTTTTAAGAATTGTTGTGTTGTGTGTGTTTACAACACAAGCTTTTGGCCAACAAGACCCACAGTTTACACAATATAGCGATAATATGCTATTTGTTAATCCAGCATATGCCGGGAGTAGAGGGGTTTTGAATTTAACTTCAATGCATAGAGAACAATGGGCTGGTTTTGCAGGTAGACCTGTTTCTTCCACTTTCAGTGTCCACTCACCACTCACATATCAATCTTTAGGATTAGGGGTCACCGTTGTAAATGATCAGACTGGCCCAATTAAACAAACCATGATGTATGGAGATTTTTCTTACACACTGAAGTTTAGAAATCAAGAAAGAAAGTTATGTTTTGGAATGAAGGGTGGATTCAATATGATTTCAATTGCCACCTCTACGCTTCAAACAACAGAGGCAAATGATCCTAGGTTGCTTCAAAATGTAAAAAACAACATCAATCCTAATATTGGATTTGGGGTTTATTATCATTCTCCTAGATTTTTTATAGGTGCAAGTAGTCCCAAACTTTTAGAGCGAGCCTATGATGGGGTAAGTAAAGTGAATTTAGAAAAGCGGCACTATTTCGGAATAATTGGTGGAGTATTCCCACTTAATAATGATTGGAAAATACGACCTACAACACAAATTAAATTAACAGAAAAAAGTCCAATTAGTATTGACGCCAGCGTAGCGGCAATTTATAAAGAAAGCATTTGGTTTGGAGCCATGTATAGATTAAATGCCGCATACGGTGTGTTCTTACAGTACCAAGTTTCACCTCAATTTAAATTAGGTTTAGCAACTGATTTTGGAACGCAAGCAATTAGAAATTATAACTACGGAACATTTGAAGTGTTGGTTTCTTACGATTTTGCATTTAAAAAAGTTGGACTCCGATCACCTCGCTATTTCTAACCAACTCATTCAGGTCAAACATGAAAAAACAATTTATAATAATTTGTTATCTATTAGTATCATTCAGTTCTTTTGGTCAGTTAGGAAAACTAAAAAAAGCTGATGCGTATTATGATAAATTAGCCTATTCATATGCTGCTGAATTATATGAACAATTAATTAATTCCGAAGTTGATAGCCCGCTGTTAAAATCAAAAATTGCGACCTGCTATTATCATATGGGTGTCATGGATAAGGCGGAGACCTACTTTGCATCGATGATTACTACCAATTTTGCAACGAAAGAGGATTATTTCTTTTATGCTCAGGCATTGAAACAGAATGGAAAATATAAGGAAAGTGATCAATGGATGAGCGCAATGAATCAACGAGCAAGTGCTGATATTCGTGCTGTATCCTTTATGAATAATCAAAGTTATTTGGATGCTATTGCAAATCAAGGCACCCATTTTGAAATAAAAAATTTAAAATGCAATTCAAGTGCAGCAGATTTTGGCGCCTACCCATCAAATAATGACAAAGAAATCTATTTTGTTTCCTCGCGAAAAACGCCAATTATGATCCAATATGAATGGGCTTGGAACCGGACCCAATTTTTGGATATTTATAAATCTACTATTGTTGAAAAAGGTGAATTGGAAAATATATCCATTCTAAAGAATAAAGTGAATACGCGTTTTCACGAAGGGCCGTTGTGTTTTTCTCCAGACGGAAAATTCGTTTATTATACTAGAAACAATATTTCTAAAATTAATAATCGGAAGGATAATAAAGGTATTCAAAATCTACAATTATTTAGGTCAAACATCGATTCTTTGGGTCATTGGGTAAATGAAGAAATCTTACCGTTCAATTCCAAGTACTATTCGGTTGGACATCCAAGCATATCCTCTGATGGAAAAACGTTATATTTTGTATCTGATATGCCGGGTGGTTTTGGTGGTGCGGATTTATACAAGGTTTCGATAAGTGAAAATGGAAAACTTGGAAAACTTGAAAATTTAGGATCCGATTTTAATACAGAAGGACAAGAAATGTTCCCTTGGGTAAATCAAAAAGGAGAGTTGTTTTTTTCATCAAATGGTCACATTGGACTTGGTGGTCTTGACGTATTTTTGATGACTTTAGATAAAAATGGCACATTTTACAAACTCCAAAACGTTGGTATTCCTGTCAATTCACAAAGTGATGATTTTGCATTTACAATGAATAAGAATAATTTAACTGGATACTTCTCCTCAAATAGAATTGGAGGCAAAGGGGATGATGATATTTATTCTTACACCTTAACTAAGCTTCTTCCAAATCAGATCATTGTTGAAGGAGTCATTAGCGATGAAAAGACAGGTGAAATATTTGCTTATAAAAAAGTTGAGATAATTACTTCGAAAGGAGAAGTAATTGGTAGTGCAATGACGGATAGTTCTGGCGCTTATGCTTTTAATATCGATCCAGATATGGATTATATTATCTCTGTGAAAAATATAGATAATTATACAGACAATCAACGTAATATTACAACGGCTAATTTGAAACCAACTAATGAAACATTGATTGCTGATATTGCACTGCTAAAAAAAGAAATTTTAGTAACGGGTTTTGTACATAAGGATACTTCATCTGAAATAATAATTGGAGCAATCGTTTCGTTACTTAACGCACAAGGCGAAATCATTGCGAGTACGGTAACAGATAGTTTAGGGGCTTATTCTTTTCAAATTGAACACAATAACGATTATTCTATTTTGGTCAGTGAAAAAGATAATTATTGGGAGAACAAAATAGCGCTTACATCTAAAAACTTGGGGCCAAATATCAATCAACTTAATGGAACTGTTAGCGTTAATCCCAAGCTAAACTTGTCACTTTATTGTCTCGTTAAAGATTCAAAGTCCTTAATGCCATTGGAAGGAGTAAGTATTATTGTAACTAATAATGACACTAAAAAAACCTTTATTAGCCAGCTCACTTCATCTTTAGGAACACTGGAAAAAGAAATCTTCGATAAAGAAATATCCGATTCATTATCCTATTCGATTCAATTAGAAAAAGAAGGTTATTTGACCAAAAAACTAACCTTTAATCATAAAATCGAGGAATTAGGTCGAATTAATTTAGCGGAGACATTAGACTTGTCAATGGATAAAGTTTCTTTGGATTTAGATCTTGCATCGATCATTCAAATCAATCCAATTTATTTCGATTTACGCAAGTTTTATATTCGTCCAGATGCAGCTATTGAGTTAGATAAAATCGTAAAGGTGATGAATGATAACCCATCCATGCAGATTGAGTTAGGTTCGCACACAGATTGTAGAGGAACAATAGCTTTTAATAATAATTTATCTGATAATCGCGCCAAGGCATCTGTTGAGTACATTCAAAAACGAATTACTAATCCAAAAAGAATATTTGGGAAAGGATATGGTGAAAGTCAATTAAAAGTTAATTGCCCATGCGATGGAGAAATCATATCTACCTGTTCTGATGAAGAACATCAACAAAATAGAAGAACTGAATTTGTGATTATAAAAATGTAAATAAATCCTCTAAAAGTTTTGGTCACACCCTTCTTGGGTTGACTCTGATAGAAGCACCTTTCATAGTGAGGTGCTTTTATCGTTTGTAAGGAGTTTAAACGATAACCATATGATTTATTAAATCCAGTGTGATTCATTTTTTGATAAATCCATCTGTTCTTATTTGGCATTCTAAAATACTAGATAAATCTTCTAAAAAGTTCGAACTTGAGCCTAACGGGGTCACAAAGTAAGCAAAAAGCTCCATTCAATATGCGTTTGGGGCTTTTTTATTGCTAAACCCAAAGCGGTTATTTTGAGTGGATTTGAAGTCTGATTCCTTTGATTTTATTGAGTTTGAAAGGGGAAATGAAAAGTTAGAACTTTTTGAAATAATTGCGCTCAATTTTAAATATATTATTCAAAATGCGCTCATTATTTTGGGAGTGCGCTTGTTTTTTCTTAAATTGCGCTCATTATTTAATTTAAATGACTCAAAGCGCTCACTTTTCTCGATTTGCACCCAATTTTGCGGGACGTAAGTTACCTGAACACGAATTTGTTGTTGGTTATGCAGCCGTCATTCAAAAAATAGGGCTTCCAATACCTATTCCAAGACGGATTGCCTTGATCACAGCAGGATCAAAGAAAAAGGTCAGTGATGAATTTCTTCTCTTCCCTAAAGCCTACGCACCAGATGACAATGCTTCGCTGGATGAAATCAACGTACTTTACAACCACTTGGTATTCGCTCTGAAATATGAGGGGGTAAATTTACTGTTCTTTAGTAAACTAACCTCACATTACAATTTGGAACAATTAACTGAACTGGTATCGATAGAACCTTCAGGGCAATATTCGAGAAGAATTTGGTTTTTAATAGAATGGCTTATTGGCAAAGAACTTCCGGGTATTAATGATTTAAATAAGAAGAGTTACGTTTTGGCTGTTGATCCTAAGCTACAATTCGGTGGTAGCGGTATACGGTCACCTAGACACATGGTGTTCAACAACCTTCCAGGCACAATTGATTTCTGTCCTTTGGTTCACAGAACGGAAAGATTGGAACAATTTGTAAAGGAGAATTTCTCCTCGAAACGAGCGGATTACCTGAAGGGCTTTCGCAAAGAACTACTTTTACGTGCATCTTCTTTTTTATTACTCAAGGATTCAAAGGCATCTTTTTCAATTGAAGGTGAAAGCCCTAAAAGTAAAAGAGCAGCCCGTTGGGGGCAAACGATAGGTCAGGCTGGTATGCGCGAACTTTCGATTGATGAATTGTGTCGACTACAACAACTCGTAATTGAAAACGAACGATTCTTGAAGTTGGGACTCAGAACGTCAGGAGGATTTGTTGGAGAGCATGATCGCTTTAGCGGAGAGCCGCTGCCAGATCATATATCTGCAAAACCAGAAGATCTTAAACGCTTAATGAATGGTCTAATTGAGACAAGTCAACTACTAACCAAAGACCCAATAGATGCGGTTGTTGCTGCAACTAAAATTGCATTTGGGTTTGTGTACATCCACCCCTTCGTAGATGGTAATGGAAGAATACATCGCTACATCATTCATCACCTTCTTGCGCTTAAAGATTTTTCACAGCAAGGCTTTATTTTTCCTGTTTCAGCCTCCATTCTAGATCATTTGAGAGAATACCAACAAGTACTGGAAGGAAATTCAAGACCGCTGCTGGATTTTATAGAATGGAAAGAGACTCCAGACCATAATATTGAGGTTCTAAATGACACCATTGATTTTTATAGATACATGGATTTAACTCCTCATGCTGAATTCTTGTTTGAATGCGTAAAAGACACATTGAATAGGATCATTCCTGAGGAGGTAAACTACTTGAATGCATACGATGCTTTCAAGCAATACATCGATTCTCAATTTGATATGCCAGATTCACTAATAGGACTTTTGGTACAGTTCCTTGAAAAGGGCAATGGTCAACTCTCCAAGCGTGCTAGACTGAATGAGTTTAAAGAATTGAATGAGGAAGAAGTCAGAAAAATAGAGGAGGAATTCGCAAAGAACTTCCTGAACAAATTAAGTTGATTTCTTTTTAAAATCACATAAACGGTACTTTTATCGTTTTTTACCGTTTACTCTTTTTTCGACGGTAGGTCTAATTCCCTCACTCCCTCCAAGTTCTCATAAAAGTTAGATTTATCAACCCCTAGGGTCACTATAAAAGAAAAAGCCCCATTCCTTTCGTTTTGGGGCTTTTCTTCTAGTTTGATACAGATCGATTAATCTGTAAGGGAGTATAAAAACTGGATGGAGAAACCGTGATTGACGTCTTTAGTCACAGTTGCGCCTGCCGGTATCATTGGCGAGCTGGTCAGGCCATAAACATAATTTAGATTGATTTCAACGAGTTCGTCTCTGATTTCAGTTTGGAAGCCAATACCCGCAGAAGGGCCGAAGACAGAGGCGACTTGATAATAGAAATCACCGTTGTAACTGATGCGCGCATAAGTAGCACCCAGTGCCATTTTAAAGTGGTTATCGTCGATGTCACCAAAATACATTTCGGCGGCAATGGGCAAAGCAAAACCAAAATTGCGCTCCTCCCGACCAAAAGTTCCACCTGCAGACGGATAGGCCGTTAGCGCAAAAGTTTGCTTGCGGCTGATGTCAAAACCAATACTCGCCTTGTAGGTAGCAAGTGGCATGGCCCCAACGAGTGTGCCATCTACATTCTCGAAGGCATCTGAATAAGCGTATTGAACTACGGAGCCAAAAAATCCTACACCAAGTGAGTGGTAAAAGTCTTGTGCTTGAATAGTTTGGGAGGTAAAAAGCAATCCAAGTGATAGTAATAGTTGTTTCATTTTCATTTTTTTTTGATAAAACTATGTGATAATTTTAAGCTTAGGATTAGAACATGTTCTAATATTAACTTGAAGCGGAGGGCGATCAAAACAGAGGTTCGGTTGTTTCATATATATACGCTACCATGAATAAATACATCGTACTCTACACGCTGCTTGCTATTTCTCTCACTGGAAAAGCCCAGACTTTGCTTTCCTTCAACACTGAGCGCCAACAAATAGACCAACAACTCATGATTGGCTTAGGAACTTGGGCGGTGGGTAATTTTGCCTTGAGCGGTTATGGTTGGGCTACAGCAGCAAACGCACAGGACAAGTATTTCCACCAAATGAATGTGATGTGGAACACCGTCAATATAGGTTTGGCAGTCCCAGGCTATATCAGAGCAAAAAATGCGAACCTTGGGCTCAATGAAGCGCAAAGTTGGGCAGCTCAAAACAAAACCCAAAAAATCTTTTTGGTCAATTCGGCTTTGGATTTAGGCTATTTGGCGAGCGGTTTGGTGCTCAAGCAACAAAATAGTACGGATGCGTCGAAACAAGCGCAGTTCGAAGGTTATGGCAATAGTTTAATGCTGCAAGGTGGTTTTTTGTTGCTCTTTGACCTGAGCGCGTATTGGATACATCAGCACCATGGCCGTATATCTCAAAAAAATGGAAGTATTCAATTGCAACCAAGCTCCAATGGGATTGGCCTCAGGATGCAATTTTAAATCCCCTTCAACAAACTATCGTATAAGTCATTGAAAGACATGCCACCTGCCGTCTTTTGCTTAGACAAGCGCTTGAACTCTACCAAAGCCCAGAGCACGAATTCCATTAGAAAAGGAAGGTCTTCTGAAGCTACACGCGGTTGGTAGCGTTCAATAAGCGCTTTGAGCGGCTCAATAGCATGTAACCTGATCTGCTTTTTTGAGTTTTTCGATTTTCGGAAAATAAGTCAAGAAGAGCGTTTTGGTGGCCTCGCTAATGAGCTGATTGGCCACAAAAGAAGAGCCCTCTTGCTCGCCTTCGTAGACCAACTCTACCTTTCCGGTAATCGATGGAATCATGCCCATGAGGTCGGCGAAGCGAACGGTCGTACTGTGCTCGTTGTTGAGCAAGGCGCGGCGCTCAGCGGTACTGATGAGGTTTTCGTAGGCGGTGATGCTCATGCGCGCGCTCACGCCACTTTTGGCATCGACGTATTCGCTGCTGCGCGCTTCAAAAGCAATTTGCTCTAAGATGTCTTTGGCCAATTCGGGTACATGCACCTCGCAAATGCGGTTTTCAAGTTTTTGGGCTTCTTGGGCGGTAATTTGCTTGGCGGTCTTGACGTCGGCGGCGTAGTGCGTCAGAATTTGAGAACCAATGCGGTCTTTGAGTGGCGTCACGATGCTACCGCGGTTGGTGTAGTCTTCGGGGTTGGCCGTAAAAATAAACTGGAGGTCTAAAGGCAAGCGCAACTTGAAGCCGCGAATTTGTATGTCACCTTCTTCCAATATGTTAAATAACGCTACTTGAATGCGCGCTTGAAGATCTGGGAGCTCATTGATGACAAACAAACAACGGTGCGCACGCGGAATCATGCCGAAGTGCAACACGCGTTCGTCGGCGTAGTTGAGCTTGAGATTAGCCGCTTTAATGGGGTCGATGTCACCGATGAGGTCTGCGATGGTGACGTCTGGTGTGGCGAGTTTTTCGTAGAAGCGCTCAGAGCGATGAAGCCAAGTAATAGGCGTGTTGTCGGCGTGTTCGGCAATGAGGTCTTTGGCATAGCGGCTAATGGGCGCCAACGGGTGGTCGTTGATTTCACTGCCTGCCACCACCGGGATGTATTCGTCTAGTAAATGGATCATGAGGCGCGCAATACGCGTTTTGCCTTGACCGCGCAAGCCCAGCAAGTTGATGTTGTGCTTGGAGAGAATGGCGCGCTCGAGTTGCGGTACCACGGTATGTTCATAGCCGTGCATCGACGGAAAAGTAGGCTTACCAGCTTTGAGCGCCGCAATGAGATTGTCGCGAAGTTCGGTTTTGATGCTTTTGGACGTGTAGCCAGCCGCTTTTAAAGCGCCGAGCGTATGGATGTTGGTGTCTATCATATCAGTTCATTCGTTTTTTACGATTGGTTTCGTAGTCGTGGAAAATCATTTCACCCAAGCCTTTCAATCCGGTAAAAAAGGCCTTCCCTTTGTTGGACTTCGTGAATTCGTCCACAAAATGCTGCAAATACGGATCTTGGGCAATCATGAAGGTGGTGATGGGGATGTGCATTTTGCGGGCTTGCGCCGCCATGGTGTAGCATTTGTCTACGATGTAATCATCTAGGCCATTGCTGTTTTTGTAGTATTGCCCATCTGGCAAGCGCAAGCAACTCGGCTTGCCGTCGGTGATCATGAAAATTTGCTTGTTGGTATTGCGTTTTCTGCGCAAGATATCCATAGCGAGCTCTAGGCCAGCAACCGTATTGGTGTGGTAAGGCCCAACGTTCAAATACGGCAAATCTTTGATGCTAATTGGCCAGGCGTCGTTGCCAAAGACAATCACGTCTAGGGTATCTTTCGGATAACTCGTGGTAATGAGCTCTGCCAGCGCCATGGCTACTTTTTTGGCGGGCGTAATGCGGTCTTCGCCGTAAAGGATCATGCTATGGCTAATATCGATCATGAGTACCGTACTCATCTGCGATTGGTGATGGGTGTCCTCGACCACTAAATCTTGTTCGGTAAGCCGGAACTCCCCTACACCATGATTGATCTGCGCGTTTTTCAGGCTCTCTGTAATGGATATATTTTCGAGCGCATCGCCAAACTGAAAATCTCTGAATTCGCCGGTTGCTTCGTCTCCTAACCCACTCTTTTTGGATTTGTGCTGCCCTCGCCCACTCTTGCGGATGTTCCCAAAGATTTGCTCCATCGCATTTTTGCGCAATATGCGTTCGGTCTTGGCCGTTACGCTCATCTGGCCTTTTCCGTCGGGCAAAATTTCTTCGCGCAAATACCCCTTTTTCTTGAGGTCCTCGATGAAGTCGTCCATGGTGTATTTGTCGTTGGTCAGGCTGTATTCCTTATCCAAGACATTGAGCCACTCCAGCGCTTCATCTACATCGCCCGAAGTATGCACAATGAGTTCGCTAAAAATATCAAACAAGCGCTCAAAGTCAGAGAGCTCTGGTGCTTGATAAGGCGTGAATACATAACCGCTATTGCGCATGTGTGGAGATTTAAATTTGTAACAAGAGTTGGGAGGAAATGTTTAGTCGGCTGGCTCCTCTTCCCCAACAATTTCATCGTAAGACTTGATGTCATTGGCCTGAAAAACCTGAGCCATAAATTCTGTGGTGCCATGTTTTTTGCGCACATGTTCTGCCCAATAAATTCCCAAAACAGAGCCAAGGGCTCCTAACGCAACCCAAACCCACCATAAATTGTCATCACTCAAATAAATGATAAAACCAATCACATTCAGCAACACAAAAGGTGACAGAAATATTTTGAGCCAGAAAATAAGTTCAAAAAGTTTGTTCATTATTTCAACTTCTAAGTGTTTTCTCACCTCCCTCCCAACAACTGATGCACATGCATTCTGCAGAGAGTGCAAGAAATAATCTGTTGAATTTACTAAATTTAAAGTCTCACGTTATTTTCCCATCCAAATTCCGTTAAGTATCCAAACCGGTGCAAATGCAAATCAAATGAATATCAATCTTTTTCTCATACTCTTCAGTCTTTGCTTTGAATTCCATGCGCAACAAATTGATTTGAAGGATTTAGAAAATAGCTGCAATTGTAAACAGCATAAAGGCATTTGCATGGAATACGACACCGATGGTATTTTAGAACAAAAAGTATTCTATTCGCAAGCGTCTACAGTAGATAGCATTCACTATTTTAATTTAAAGGGAGAAAGAATTCTTCATTTCAGGCCCTTTTATCAGATCGATTCTACTTGCTTTGCTGCTATAAACATCGCGGTATTAGAAAATATCAATTCGGTAGACGTAGTATTTCATGCGCAAGGATTGTTGATCGCTTCATTTTTTGTCAATTCCAATTTGGAGCTAATGGATATCAGGATTTCAAGAGGAATAGATCCATTTATAGATGAGGAAATCAAAAAAGCAATTCGCCTCATGGATACATCCGTTTTGCGTTGTGCGGTAAATGAAACTGAGTTGCAGCAGGTATGGGTGTTTATTAGATTATAAGTGCAGCGTTTAGAACAAAGTCTATGAAAACTTCCCTATTTATTTTCTTCGCATTATTCGGTTTTTTTGGCGTAAAAAACACCATAAATGTAAAGGACCAAAAACCATCGATTAAGCACAAATTGCTGATCAAATGGTCAGGTGTAGGTGTCGAGGAGGGTTTCAATGCTACATTCATGCAAAACAAAATACTGCTTCAAAAGATGTTCAGAAATAAGGAGGAATTCTGTTACGAATATGCTCTTGACTCTACCGCAATAGCTTACATAAATGGGCAAATTGATCAAATCATGCAGCTTGAAAGCAATCATATTGCACCTGATCCTGAATATTTAGTTATCGACGGCTGGAAATATGAGGTTTACTTCATGGACCAGGACCTTCCGATTAGAAATATTTTAATAGAAAATACCGAAATAGCCTGCGTTGTTGATTTGAAGAATTTTGCTTGGAGCTACTATAAGCCGGTAAAGGTTGGAAATTAATGCTGCGTTATCGCATCTATGCTATAGCAATCCGTACCAACAACATTTTGACTAAATTTAAACAAAATCAATCAGATGACAGAAAAATTGCTCCGCTTCAACCTTTGCTTTTTAGGCCTACTCCTACTCACTTTTACGACAGCATTTTCTTTTGGGCAAGTGCAACCACAAGTAATTGTACCTTCATTTGACGACGATTTTAGTAAAACGGTTCAGCAACTTGAAAACGGCCAAACCGATATCGATTATTTGGCTTTTCGTTACAGTTTTATCGAAAGCGAGCAGTTTCGGGTGGCATCTGGAAAAATGCGGGAACTCGATAGCCTGAAAAAAGCCATGTATAGCCAGATGGAGAAAAGCGCTTATTCGGATATCATTTCGACCACTAAACAAATGCTCAGCATCGATTACACCAATATGTTGGCACATAAAATTTTGCGCCAGACCTATAAAATTGTGGGCGACACCATCAATGCGGCCAAGTACAAAACGATTCAATTTGGCCTACTCAATTCCATCGTCAAAAATGGCGACGGCCAAACTTGTGCTACTGCTTGGCCCGTGATTCAAGTAGATGAAGAGTATTTTATACTAACCATGATCGATGCGCAATTGCTCGAACAAAGTATCACAGAAGAAAAGCGCCACCTCTGCGACCAAATGAATGTCAAAGTAGACGGCAAAAAGAAGACCTTCTACTTTGAAACATCAAAGGTTTTTGAGGGATATAAGAAGTTGGGGTTGTAGGGTGTAAGGTTAATATGCTCTTGCAGTCATTTCTTGCGCATCATTTCTAAATACATCGCCTCCACTTTGTTTCTAGCCCAGGCAGTGCGGCGCAGAAAAACCAAACTTGATTTGATCGATGGATCAATTTTGAAGCAATTGATACTGACCTTGAAAGCCATGTGCTCCCAGCCGTAGTTTTCGACTAAGGATTCTAACATATCTACTAACTTGACGCCGTGCAGTGGGTTATTGGGTTGGTCTTGCATCCAAAAAATTATTTTATCAAATATATAAAATATAAACCCTTTTGTGCTTGAGGTGTTTTAACTTTAGTTCAAACTTACAGACATGCATTTCTCCGACCTACTCGCCAATCAACGCCAATATTTCAAGGCCCAACACACCAAAACGCTCGCCGCGCGCAAAAGTGCTTTGCAGCGCTTCAAGCAGCTGCTTTTGGAAAATGAAGCAAAGATTTATGCGGCAGTGCATGCCGATTTTCAGAAGTCGGAACACGAAGCATTTTTGACGGAATGGGCTATTTTGATCAAGGATATCGATGAGGCTTTAGGCGCGTTGCCGAAATGGATGAAAGCGCAAAGAGTGCGCACCAATTTGGTCAATTTACCTGGCAAGTCTTACGTGGTGCCCGAACCTTTGGGGGTCTGCTTGGTAATCGGCGCCTGGAACTACCCGATTCAGTTGTCTTTTGCACCCGCAATTGCAGCACTCGCAGCAGGCAATACTGTAATTTTAAAGCCCTCAGAACTCGCCGCCAATAGTGCGCAGTGCATGGCAGAGCTCGTGGAGCAATATTTTGACCCGCAACTTTTTACAGTAGTGTTGGGCGGCGTAGCAGAAACCACTGCCTTGCTCCAGGAACGCTTTGACAAAATCTTTTTTACCGGCAGCCCCGCTGTGGGGCGTATTGTGTATCAAGCTGCAGCCAAGCACCTCACACCCGTAACCCTGGAACTCGGTGGCAAAAGCCCAGCTATCCTGACGCCGAGCGCCGACTTGCCAACCGCCATCAAGCGCTTGGTTTGGGCCAAATTCTTGAACGCTGGCCAAACCTGTATTGCTCCTGACTACGTGTTTGTTCATGAAAGTATTTATCTGGAATGCTTGGGATTGTTACAACAAGAAATCGAAAAAAATCAATACAAAGTCGGCAACAAAAACTACGTGCAAATCATCAATGAACGGAATTTAGCGCGCTTGGAGCAGCTACTTGACAAAGACAAAATTGCATTTGGCGGCCAAATCGATAGAGAAAAGCGAACCATTTCGCCTACCCTGCTCAAAGATGTCAGTTTCGACGACGCCATTATGCAGGAAGAAATATTTGGCCCTATTCTTCCTTTGCTTCCTTATACCAATTTTGAAGACGCGCTCAGCTACATACAAGATCACGAAAAACCGTTGTCGGCCTATTTGTTTTCCAATGACAAAACAGAACAAGCCGCGTGGCTTGGGCAACTCTCTTTTGGAGGCGGCTGTATCAATGATGCGATTATGCACATCACCAACCCGAATTTGCCATTTGGCGGTGTTGGGCAGAGCGGCACAGGCAGTTATCACGGCAAGGCTGGTTTTGATACATTTTCACATCGGAAATCTGTTTTTGAGAAACCCCGCTTATTTGAAGTACCTTTGAAGTACCCGCCTTATACCACCACTAAAATGGGCTGGATCAAACGCTTACTCAAATTCTCATGAATCCGATAGCCAAACTTGCCGGCGTAGGCAAAGAATACCAAGTCGGCGACCAAACCATTGTTGCGTTGCAACCTGTCGATTTAGAGATTCGGGCAGGTGAGCTCTTACTCATCATTGGGCCTTCTGGCTCGGGCAAAACCACCTTGCTTTCTTTGTTAGGTTGTGTCATTTACCCTTCTTATGGCCAACTTTGGGTCAAGGATCAGTTTGTGAACAACCTCAATCAGAAAGAACTCGCTGCTTTGCGTTTGCATACCATTGGCTTTGTTTTTCAGAGTTTCAACCTGATTGCACCGCTCAACGCCCTAGACAACGTCATGATGCCCTTGCAGCTCAAAAAATTACCGAGAGCCGAGGCCAAGCAAAAAGCATTGGCTGCACTCGAACTCGTCGGGATGCTCGACCGCAAAGGCAATTTACCCAAACAACTTTCTGGCGGGCAACAACAACGCGTGGCTATTGCGCGTGCTTTGGTCACCGACCCACAGCTCGTGCTTTGCGATGAACCTACCGCGTCCTTAGATGCCAACTCGATTTCTACGGTCATGCACAAACAAGACCTCTCACAAAAATTAGCCATTCATTGATATGTATTTGAAAATTATCACCCCTATCGTTCTGTTCGCAGCCCTTAATTCTTGCGGAGGAAAGGAAGAAAAGAAAGTCAAAGTTGAAAAATACAAGGTTGACAAAATTGAGCAAATCATCGGCATTGCGCGCATTGAACCCGCCGGCAAAATCAGCCCACTCGGAGCCGAAAGTGCAGGTAAAATTGTACAAATTCATGTGCAAGAAGGACAAATGGTGAAAAAAGGCACGCTCCTGCTCACCCTTGACCAAAGCGTAGACGCAGCTCAAATCCAGCAAAGCGATGCTCGCTTGGCCACTCGCCAGCAGCGCGTCAAAAGTTTAGAAGCCAAAATTGCGGCCATCGAACTCAAGATCAGTTTAGCAGATACAGAACGAAAGCGCGATCGCCGCTTGGCCGATGCGCAAGCAGGCACCGAAAAAGCAGCTTTTGACTCCGAAAGCATCTATAACAATCTGAGAGCAGACCTCGCTATTGCCAAAGCTGATTTGGCAGAGGCCCAAGCGGCAATCGGAGAAGTACAGACCGAACGCAATTACGCGCAAAAACTCCTCGACAAAAAGAATATCTACGCACCTGCAGATGGCATGGTCTTGAATTGGGATGTCAAAATGGGGCAAGCTGTTGGAATTGGCAGCAAACTCGCTGATTTTGCACCAAAAGGAGACCTCATCGCCACTACAGAAGTAGACGAGCTGTTTGCCATGAAAGTCAAAAAAGGCCAGCGCGTTCAAATTAACATTCAAGGGACAAAAGAAAAGCTCAGTTCCGGGACGGTTGTATATTGCGCGCCGTTTTTGTCCAAAAAATCAATTTTCAATGACCGTGCAGACAACCTCGAGGACCGTAGGGTCAGAGAAGTGCGCGTGCGCATAGACCAACCCGATGCGGTATTGATTGGCAGCAGAGTAGAATGCATCATTTCATTATAAGCCATGCAATTACTGCGTACCGCCCTCAAATTCATCAAATTCGATAAGCCCAAGAGCATTGGTGCCTTGTTTGGCGTGATTATCTCCATTTTTTTGGTGGGGCAACAAACGGGCATCTTCACCTTTTTGACCAACGCCATGTGTTATTTTGTACGCGTCAATGATGGCTACATCTGGGTTACCGACAATAAAACCGAGAACGTCAATGCGCTCGCCCCTATTGATGTACGCCTCGGCTTTGAAATGGAAAGTTTACCTCACATCAAAAAAGCGCACCAGTTTGTGATTGCAAGTGGCGCGGCGCGCTTCCCCGACGGCACCGCGGCTGGCCTAAGTATTGTGGGTGTTGAGCTCCCGGAGTTTAATGGTATACAGCAAGGTATTTTTTTTGACGGGGGCCCCCAAGACCTGATTTCGGATGGCGCTGTTTCGGTAGACTTCTTCGACGCCAAAGCACTGGGCAGCCCCAAAAAAGGCGA
>JAJTGF010000058.1 GCA_021299335.1 Cryomorphaceae bacterium | reverse complement strand
GCCCCAATAATGATTCATTTGACCTACTTGTTCAGAAAAAGAAGGGTCAATATCTTCTAAGGCATCAGGGTCATTTGCAATAGCCTCTTGCTTTCCGCCTTTGGCGTTTGGTGCGTAAAGCGATAGCAATTCGCGCTTTCCGTAGTTGTATTCTAAAATGTAGTCTTTGTTGAGCCCTTCTTTGGCCTGAGAGCCGCCATCTTTAGGCTTGATGGTGAGTTCGGAGGTTCCGCGCGTGGTGAATTTGCTGTATTCCTGGGTGCTAAAGAGCAAGCCAGCATTGGCAAGTAGCGCCAATATACTCGCAACTGCCAAACCCGCAATTGAAAAACCGAGCGGCTTCCATTCTTTTGCCAAGAGCAAACGGAGTACTTCTGCCACTGCCACAGCGCCTAAAATAAAGGCCAAGTAATAGGTCATTTGGAGGTGATTGGCCGTAATATTGAGACCTAAAAACAAGGCAAAAACAGCAGAACCTAATAACCAGCGGCCTCTAAAAGCAAGAAGCAACCCTCCTAGCGCTGGCGCCATGTAGGCAATTGAATTGACTTTTGACATATGGCCCGCTCCGAGATATAAAATATTGATCGTGGAGAATCCGTAGCCAATGGCGCCAATCATGGCCAACCACGGATTAATGCGCAAACAAAGCCCTAAAATGTAAAACCCGAGCATCGAGATGAACAAGATTCCAACAGGGCGTGGCAAGCCCAATTTGATGAGTTGGTCTACTTTAGTGAGCCAATTGGCATTCTGCTCCACAGAAATTTGATAGGCCGGCATACCTGAGAACATGGCGTTGGTCCAATAAGGTTGCTCGTTGTTGTGGCTGAGTTTGTAATCGAAAATTTCTTTGGACATTCCTTGGAATTGACGGATATCACTTTGCTTGAGTGCGTAACCATCAAAAAGTGGTGAAAAGTAGATGGATGGCAATACCACAAAAAGGACCAAGGCAACGAGGTGCGGTAAAAAAGATTTGAAAGACAGTTTCATGCTAAAAATTTGAGATGAATTTACGAATTAATTGCTCGGATTGGCATAGCGCTGGACATCTGCTGCGCTGATGCATTGATCTGACAAGATGATGAGGCGCTCAATGATGTTGCGCAATTCTCTGATGTTGCCAGTCCAGTCGAGTGCTTGCAAGGCAGCAAGCGCCGCTGGCTCAATGGTTTTAGGGGCAATACCGTGGTCGGTACAAACGAGTTGGATGAAGTGCTCGGCGAGCATTGGAATATCTGATCTGCGCTCGTTGAGCGCAGGGACGTGAATCAGGATTACCGCCAAACGATGGTATAAGTCTTCGCGAAAGCGACCCGCTTTGATCTCTTCGCGGAGGTCTTTGTTGGTTGCGGCGAGCACCCGACAATCTACTTTGAGGTCTTTCTCGCCGCCTACGCGCTGAATCACGTTTTCTTGTAAGGCACGGAGCACTTTGGCTTGAGCAGATAGCGACATATCGCCAATTTCGTCTAAAAAAAGCGTGCCACCAGAGGCCAACTCAAATTTACCTTTGCGGTCTTTGACGGCCGACGTAAAGGCACCTTTTTCGTGTCCAAAGAGTTCGCTCTCGATGAGTTCAGTAGGAATTGCAGCACAATTGACCTCGATAAAAGGCATTTTGCTGCGGTTAGAAAGCTCGTGCAAGGAGCGCGCCACAAGTTCTTTACCGGAACCATTGCCGCCCGTAATGAGCACGCGGGCATCTGAAGGCGCTACTTTTTCGATCATTGTTTTGATCGCTTCGATTTCAGGGCTAGCACCGATAATAGCAGAACCCTTGATTTTTTTGACGACTTGCTTGAGTTGCTTGGTTTCTTGAACCAACAAATTGCGGTCTTTCACTTGACGAAGCAGTACTAAAATGCGGTTAAGGTCAAGGGGTTTTTCGATGAAATCAAAAGCTCCTTTTTTGATGGCGCCAACAGCAGTTTCTACCGTTCCGTGCCCTGAAATCATGATCACTGGCGTCTCGATGCCCAACGCCAAGATTTGATCGAGGAGTTCGAGGCCATCCATTTGTGGCATTTTGATATCCGAAAAGATCAAATCGTATGTTTTGGTTTTGATTTGGGCTAAGGCTTGGGCGCCGTTTTCTGCTTCATCGACACTACAGGCTTCAAATTCTAATATTTCTCGTAAGGCTCGACGAATGGCACGTTCGTCATCGATCAGTAAAACTTGCATATTATTTATTTACAGTGCGTTCTAACATTGGCACAAATTTAAAAGTACCAAATTCTTCCGAAGTAAAATCAGTGGCGGTAGTTTTGTGGATTTTAAGCATTTTCTGTTCCGCGCCTTCGCCTACTGGGATCACCATAATGCCCCCTTCTTTGAGCTGCTCGAATAAGATTTGTGGGATTTCTGGGGCGCCGCAAGTCACTAAAATGCGGTCGTAGGGAGCGTAAACACGGTTTCCTTTGTAACCATCTCCAAATGTTAAATTGGCGTTCAATTTGAAAAAAGATAGCATTTGTTTGGCTTTGGCATGCAGGGGCTGATGGCGTTCAATGGAATAAACCCGAGCTCCGAGCTGACAAAGGATACAGGTCTGAAATCCAGATCCGGTGCCAATTTCAAGGATTTTCATCCCTTTTTCGAGCTGCAACAATGCCGTTTGAAAAGCGACCGTATATGGATGCGAGATGGTCTGGCCTGATCCTATCTGAAAAGCCATGTTGGTGTAGGCTTGTTCGTCAAAGGCAAGATCCAGGAAATAATGGCGAGGAATGGCGTCGAAAGCAGCGAGGATGCGTTCATCTTGAATCCCCATTTGGGCTAATTCTTCGATGAGCTGTCGGCGACGACCCTTGTGTTTAAATGTGTCTTTGAGGTGCTGCATTTGAGAAATTAAGCGAGTACCACACCAACTGGGCAGTGATCTGACCCAAAAACGTCATTGAGAATGAAGGCTTCTTTAACTTGAGGTAAAAACACTTTGCTGACCAAGAAATAATCGATGCGCCAGCCCACATTTTTTTCTCTAGCGCCTGCGCGGTAGCTCCACCAAGAGTACTTTACTTGATCTGGGTGCATGGTGCGAAAAGTATCTAATAGACCAGCGGCTGCAAAAGCGTTCATGCCGTCTATTTCTTCTTGCATGTAGCCCGCTGCTTTGTTGTAGTTCTCTTTGGGGCGAGCGAGATCAATGGCCTGATGCGCAACATTGAAATCGCCGCAAACCACAACAGGTTTTTGTCGCTCCAAATTTTGAAGATAACTTAAAAAGGCGGCATCCCAGGTTTGGCGGTAGCCTAAACGCAGTAGTTCACTGCCAGAATTGGGCACGTAAACCGTGACGAGGTAAAAATGGTCGAATTCGGCGCAAATGACGCGGCCTTCGGCGTCGTGGTCTGACATGCCGATATCGTAGGTGACGGAATGGGGCGCAATTTTAGTGAGGATGGCTGTCCCTGAGTATCCTTTTCTCTCTGCGGAATTGGCGTACACTTGGTAGCCCGTGAGTGGCTCAACTGCTGCTGCAACTTGCTCTGGAGTAGCTTTGGTTTCTTGCAAGCAAATGACGTCGGGTGCTTGGGCTTGCATATCGGAAATGAAGCTTTTGCCAACAACTGCGCGTATGCCGTTGACATTAAAAGAAAGGATTTTCATGGACTGAGTTAAAGCCCAAAAATACTAAAATTTTAGGCGCAAAAAGCTGTACAAAACAGGGATATTGCTGTGTTTACCTCGAAAATACCGAAACTCTTGTCCGACTTGCAATACCGAGCCCAATTGTTGCATCCAGCCTACTGAAACAGAACCAAATGCTCCGGCATCATGATTGAAAACCACCTGCTCTGGGTCGTAAAATACCTCTGCTCGCGAAAAAGTGCTCAATTTTGGATTCAGCGCATAAGATGCTTGAAGATTGGCTTGCCCCCACCACTTCAGTTGGGCGTCTCCGTTGCGCTTCTGGGCCCCCGCATACGCACAAGACTGGAAGGTCCAGGCATTGTATTGAAAAGAACCATTGAATTCCTGAAAAAAGCGCCAACGGTTGAGGCCTACCTCCGGACTCAGTTTGCCCATCGCTGAGACATCACCATAAAAATGACTCCAATTCCATTTCCACTTCTTGAATTCCCATTGCAGCAACAGCCCCAAGCTCGGCCTTACACCCGAAAAAGCGAGCCTTTGCCAACCATTGGTCAGGAAAAGTTGAGACCTGAACTTGGTTGTCCACTGCTGAGACCAACGCAAACCCGATACATAATAGGGTACGTACTCCGCAGCCAAACTCCGAGATGGAGAAAGCTGATCTACGGCCCGGGGTGTTTCTTGGGTATATGGTGAACTAAAGGTACCAAAGGCAAGTGCACTTTTTCCTCTTTCATATTGAAGGTAGGACTCATACATCAACCTACGGTAAGGAATTTCTGCTGCATAATTGTTTTGCATGTAAGAACCAATTGCAGGAGAAAATTGGAATTTCAGTTGGTTTTTGCTGTATGCCAATTCGATTTCGAGCAAATTGATATCATACGCCCCCAATTTGGCATGCGAGACCATGAACGGCAAATGGGTCATCCCTTTTTTTGATAGTGCGGCATAGCCGTCGTAAGTGCCTGCAATAGAAAATTGTGCCTGCAAAGAAAAAGGAAGCAAAAGAATAAAGAGGTAAAAACAACGCATGTGATTCAATATGATGTTTCGATCATTATTTAGGGTAGACTTTGCCATTCCCATATTCAGATTTTAAAATAAGGAGCGGTGTGCCCGAATAGTATAAATTTCCCTCTCCGTAAAGCTGCGCCTTGAGCTTGATTTGATCGGCGCGCAACCAACTTGACAGTGGTGAGTTACTGCGAAAGGTGACGGAATCTTGCACTTGCAAAGCGGGTGCTTCAAGTGCAGCGGAGCCATCTAAATCTACAAAAAGTGAAACTGCTGTACCCGAAAGCCGCAGCGTTTGCCAACCGTAGTTGTTGCGTACTATTACCTTTTGAGCATCGAGCGCTAAATTGACTTTTCCCACGCCTTCTTTGAGAAAGATAAGTAAGTCCTCTTGGGTCCACTTGGTATAGGTGTACACTGTTTCGCTATTGTCGAGGTGAAGTTCCTTCAAAGATGTAAAATGTACAACGGCCCTCACCTCGCCATTGCGATAGCGTAAAAAACGGCAACGGTTCTGATTGCGTAGTTGTAGTGTGTCGTTTTCGATGGTCGCGGTCAGAAAAGATTGCAAATTTTTTCCTGCCAACCACTCGACGTAATTGAGCGAATCTTGCACGAGCACCACCTCTACATGTGGGTGAACGTGCAGATGGCTAAATGTTCCTAGCGGTATTTGAACTATTTCTTTGACACCTGCACCTTTCCAACAGCTGCGCTCAGGTGCTTTTTGGCAAGCAAAAACACCAATGAACAGCAATATGTACAATAGCTTTTGCATTATTTGAAATGATAAGCTAAACCAAGTTCCATGTAGTCGGCTTTGGCATAGTGTGTTTTTAAGGTGGCGAAGGCATCGAGGTTAGGACGAACCGCATATCGGCTACCCAAGCGAATGTAAATGGGTTCATCTGGTTGCAGGACATCTCTCAGATAAGTTCCGACCCCGTATATAAAATGCAAGCGGTCAAAAGGTTGTACGTAACCTATAAAGACACCGATTTGCAGCGGATCTAGCCCCGCGGCCTGAGGATAACTCGGATGCGAAAGCAAACTCGTTTTGTAAATGACATCTATAGAAGCTTCCAAACCTGCTTTGGGACTCAAGTACTTGCGCGCAAAGAGCGCTGCGGCTAAAACAGGATAACGCCCTACTCCTTTCGGATTCATTTCTTTTGCACTGACAATAGCACTGAAACCGTAAGTGAAATGGGGTCGTTCGAGCGCTGTTGGTAGCTTTTCTTTGCGTGCATTCGGCATGAACTTCTGAACTCCGAGCGAAAGATACGGAACATTGACACCAAGATTGGGCATTTGGTAGCTCGCATTGGAAAAATGAGTCATGTCGATACCAAACGTCAAGGCGTAGTTTTCAAAACGCCAACTTTGCTTGAGGGCAAAGCACATCATGGCATTGACCCGTGAGCCAATCGCCACATTTTCTGGATTGAGTTCGGGGTCAAATGGTTTATTGGTATAACCCAAACCCGTTGCAAACTTGAAATCGAGGCGATATTGTTTGCGCTTGACAATTGGCAATTCAACAAAACCATACAGACCAGTAAAATGCCCTAAAATCTGGTTATTGCCCACCGACCCAAAAAAGAGGGTTCCGCCAACGAGTGGTTGCCTGTAGCTTTCATGCCAAGGCTTTTTATTGGATGTTCTATAGATGTAAGAAAACTCGCCGGCAATTGCTGGTGCCTGAGGCAAATGAGCCATTAGGCCGCGGTGAGCGAGTAAAAACCCAAGCTTTTGGCGGTATTCAAAACCCGGTTGGGCGTAGGTTTTGAAACCCAGGCACATGGCGAGGAACAAAAAGTAAATCGGACGCATGATCAAAATTAATGAAAAGCTCGTTGCAACTGCTAACTTTGCAAAATGGACTCAAGATTAATTGCCTTTTCTCGCCTGCTCCAAATCATGGACGAACTCCGAGAGCGCTGCCCCTGGGATCAAAAACAAACCTTTGAAACCTTGCGCAACCTCACCATCGAGGAAACCTACGAAATGGCCGATGCGATCACCGACAAAGACTACAAAAGCCTCGAAGGAGAACTAGGCGATTTATTCTTACACCTGGTTTTCTACAGCAAAATAGGCAGTGAGCAAGGCTTATTCGACGTGGAGAGCGTCTTGAATAAAATCTGTGACAAACTCATCTACCGACACCCGCATATCTACGGTGACACCAAAGCAGAAGACGAAGATACCGTCAAAGCCAACTGGGAAAAACTCAAACTCAAAGAAGGCAAAAAATCGGTTTTAGAGGGGGTGCCGGCCTCCCTACCCGCACTGGTCAAAGCCACTCGCATTCAAGAAAAAGTGAAAGGCGTTGGTTTTGAATTCGACAATGCCGAAGATGTTTGGGGCAAAGTACAAGAAGAACTCGCCGAACTCAAAGCAGAAATTGACAAAAACAGCGATCAAGTGGAAGCTGAATTTGGCGACGTGCTTTTTTCGCTTGTCAACTATGCGCGCTTTTTAAACATTTCGCCTGAAAATGCGTTGGCTCAGACCAACCAGAAATTCATTGGGCGCTTTCAAGAAATGGAGCGTTTGCTCGCAAAAGAAGGATTATTAGTCCAGGATCAAACCTTAGAAATCTTAGATAATTATTGGGAATTAGCCAAGAAAAATAAAAAATAAGACGCGTTCAATTATTCAATGTCATTTTATGGAAGACTTCTATCAATATAGCATCAAATCTTTGGTCTTACTCGCTTTCACGCTGCTGATTCGGGTATTTGCAGGCAAAGCAGTCACTCGGTTTTTAACCAAGTTTGAGGGCGACATCAAAAGAAAACGCGTTTCGATACGCATCATCAATCTCTTCTTGTCGATTTTCTTTATTCTGATCATTGCCGCTATCTGGAACATAGAAACCAAAGATCTTTTGGTCTTCTTTACGTCCACCATTACCGTTATTGGCATTGCCTTTTTTGCCAATTGGTCCATCCTTTCCAACATCACTGCAAGTTTGATCCTCTATTTCAATCACCCCCTCAAAATAGGTGAAACGCTGCGCATTTACGACAAAGAATTCGACGTGGAGGGCGAGCTCATCGACTTGAGTTTTTTCTTTATGTACATCAGGTCTGCAGAAGGTCACCTCATCACGATTCCTACTTCTGCGGTGCTCAATAAAACGGTGATCATCAAGTAAGGCGCAACAATCTAGCGCGGGTAACACAAAAAGTACTTCTCTACTGGCGTAGACAAAGCTGAAATGTTCAGGTTGTCCGAAGCTTTCGACAACTCCAAAATGCTGCCGTTTTTGAGCAGTAAATTGATGTTGTGTTTTTGCTCGTTGTACGCTTTGTTGCTGAGGGTATCTGCATAAATAAAGTAGGGCAACTCCTGCTCAGAGAGTTGGTGCTCTTCTCTGATGCGCTGTTGCACTTGCGCAATGCGCTCCGCACTAAAAGGTGTCTTAGAAATCTCTATTTTGAATAATTGGCGATTGACCAAGCCCGAACAAAGTGTGGCTAAAATATAATCGGGTGCAAATTGCCACACTTTGATGGCTCCCCAGATATCGTAGTCATCGAGGCGTGCAAAGTGCGTCAGCACCATCGGGTCGCGCTCGAAATGCTCGCTTTTGATGTCTTGTGATAAAAAGAAATGCAAGGATGGGCTTGCAAACAACGGCGTGCCGTCCTTGACCAATTCTTTGGCCCTGCGCAGCGCATGGATGAGCATAAACTCCGCGGCTTAAATCCCCTTTTCTTCCAGGACCAAATGCCCTTCGTGGACATTCAGCATTTCGATGAGGCGTTCGCTGCCAATGACGCCTTCAGAAACGCCAGAGTAAAAGCTGTCGCGGTTGAGGTAGTCGAGACGGTCCATATCGAGTTGGCTAGAGACAAGCTCGTGCAGAAAAGGTCTGTGGTAGTCGTTTTTGAAAATTTCTAAAGCCAATGCGAGGTCTTGTCCATACTCGACGGAAAGTTCGGCAATAAAATAGGCGGAAATTTCTTCGTGACTGACGCCGCAAACGATGTCGTATTCCAAAGCATGGCTAAACGGGCCATGGCCGATATCATGCAGTAAAATGGCCAAACAAACGGCGCGTTCTTCTTCCTCGCTGATCGGATGTCCTTTGCGACGAATGCTATTGACCGCCTGGGTCATGAGGTGCATAGCGCCCAAGACGTGATGAAAACGGGTGTGATTGGCACCAGGGTAAACCAAATGACTGAGCCCTAACTGCTGGATGCGGCGCAGGCGTTGCAAATAAGGATGTTCGAGGATATCGAAAATAATTTCGTGCGGTAAAGAAATAAAACCATAGATCGGGTCGTTAATGATTTTCTTCTTGTTGTTGGGGCTTGTGTTCGCTGGCAAGTTGCTAACTTTAAAAATTCAATCAAAGCTATTAAAAATAAGACATATGCAAGGTAAAATTCTTTGGGCCGACGACGAAATCGAACTACTCAAGCCACACGTGCTGTTTTTGGAATCAAAAGGCTACCAAGTAGAAACCGCTACCAATGGCCAAGATGCCATTGAAAAAGCGCTTGCCCAGCATTTTGATATTATTTTCCTCGACGAAAACATGCCAGGCCTTAGTGGGCTTGAAACCTTAGCTCAGATCAAAGAACAAAAAGCCTTGGTGCCGGTTGTCATGATCACCAAAAGCGAGGAAGAACACATCATGGAAGAAGCGATTGGCTCCAAAATAGCCGACTACCTCATCAAGCCCGTCAACCCGAATCAAATCTTGCTGAGCATCAAAAAAAACCTCGACCACAGCAAGCTCATTAGTCAGAAAACCAATGCGAGCTACCAACAAGAGTTTCGCCAACTCGGCATGCAACTGTCTGGTCGCCTCGATGCCGACGAATGGAAAGAACTCTACACCAAACTTGTTTTCTGGGAACTCCAACTAGACAACATCGAAGACACCGGCATGCGCGAAATCTTTGAGATGCAAAAGAAAGAAGCCAATAAACTTTTCTGTGACTTCATCGAAGACAACTACTTAGACTGGACCAGCGGTGACCCCGATGCCCCCACTATGATCCACACGCTCATCAAAGACCGCATTGCACCGCTCATCGGTAAAGAGAAACTCGCGGTTTTGGTCATCGACAACCTCCGTTTTGACCAATGGAAAACCATCGAAGGCATTGTTGGGCGTTATTTTCAAAAGGAAAAAGAGGACATCGTCTTCTCGATCTTACCCACCGCAACGCACTATGCGCGCAATGCTTTCTTCGCCGGATTACTCCCATCAGAAATTGAGCGCCGCTTCCCTACCCTCTGGAAAAACGAAGACGACGAAGGTGGCAAAAACATGCACGAAAAAGATTTCTTAGAAGCGCAGCTCAAGCGTCTAGGCAAGAACGTCAAGTGGTCTTACAACAAAATTACCAACGTGGAGGCGGGCAAAAAACTCGGCGATCAATTCCACCAATGGAAAGACAACGACGTCAACTTCATCGTTTACAATTTCGTAGACATGCTCTCCCATGCCCGAACCGAAATGGAGGTCATCCGCGAACTCGCCGACAACGAAGCTGCTTACCGCTCTATTACTACAAGCTGGTTAGAGCATTCTCCGCTACTCGATATCCTCAAAAAAATTGCAGAGGCCGGGCACAAGCTCATCATTACGACAGACCACGGAACCATTAAAGTGACCAAGCCCGTTCGAATTGTCGGAGAGCGCAACACGAATTCCAACCTCCGCTACAAAGCGGGCCGTGGCCTGAGCTACGATGCCAAGGAAGTATTCGTGGTCAAAAATCCACAAGAAGCACAACTGCCCAAACTCAAGCTTTCTGCCGAGTTTGTTTTTGCCCGAGAGCAAGACTTCTTTGTGTATCCGAATAACTACAACCACTTCGTGAACTACTACGGCCATACCTTCCAGCACGGAGGCATTTCTCTTGAAGAAATCTTAATTCCGTTCGTGGAACTCACCGCCAAATAAAAGCAAGTTTGACAAAAAAGTTTTCGATTATTTTGCTTCTTTAGAACCATTCAAAATAGCGAAAATCCGTACTTTTGTACCAAAATCAAAAGTATGGCTCCAACAACGTTTTCCGTTTCAGCGATCCGCGAGCTTTTTCCGGCCCTGCGCCAAAAAGTATACGGAAAACAGCTCATCTATTTTGACAACGGCGCCACCTCCCAAAAACCGCAGGTCGTACTCGATACCCTCCAACAATATTACGCACTAGAAAACGCGAATATCCATCGCGGCGTACACTACCTTAGCCAGCAGGCCACAAGCGCTTACGAAGCCGCACGCCGAACCATACAGCACTACATCGGCGCAAAGGCCCCCGAAGAAATCATCTTTACCAAAGGCACTACGGATGGCATCAACCTGGTTGCTTACTCGTTTGGTGAGCGCCTCAAACCCGGCGACGAAATCCTGATCTCCGCTATGGAGCACCACTCCAATATTGTTCCTTGGCAATTATTGTGCGAGCGCAAAGGCTGCACGCTGCGCGTCATCCCTATTTCTAAAAAAGGAGAGCTCGACCTCCATGCATTTGAAGAACTGCTCTCTGAACGCACCAAATTGCTGGCCATTACGCACATTTCCAACACGCTCGGCACCATTAACCCCGTCAAAGAGCTCATCGAAAAAGCGCACAAAGTTGGCGCCAAAGTCTTGCTCGACGGCGCGCAAAGTATCCAGCACCTCTCCATTGACGTCAAAGAACTCAACTGTGATTTCTACACTTTTTCTGGTCACAAAGTATTCGGCCCAACGGGCATTGGCATCCTATACGGCAAAGAAGAACTCCTCGACAGCATGCCGCCGTATCAAGGTGGTGGCGACATGATCGCCAAAGTCACCTTTGAACGCACCACCTACAACACCCTTCCGCTCAAATTCGAAGCAGGCACGCCACACATTGCTGGCGCCATTGGCCTCGGTAGCGCCATCTCATTTCTACAAAGCATAGACATGCAAGCCGCTGCCGCTCACGAACTCGAACTCACCAAATATGCACAAGGCATCTTAGATACTTTTGAAGGCCTGCACATCATTGGCGAGGCCAAGAACAAAACGAGTGTGGTTTCGTTTACCATAGACCACATGCATCCATTCGACATCGGCACACTCCTAGACAAGCAAGGCATTGCAGTTCGCACAGGTCACCACTGCACCCAACCCCTCATGGATTTCTACCAAATTCCAGGTACTGTTCGGGCCTCATTTGCCTTTTACAATACCAAAGAAGAAATCGATATTTTTGTTGCCGCCCTCGAGCGCAGCATGCAAATTTTAGGCGCATGACCATCCAAGAAAAACAACAAGAAATCATCGACGAATTTGCCATCTACGACGACTGGATGGACAAATACGAATACATCATCGAACTCGGGAAAAGTGTGCCAACCCTTGCCCCCGAACTCAAAACAAAGGAGCGCCTCATCGAAGGTTGTCAGTCTAATGTCTGGTTGGCCACCGAACTCAAAGACGGCAAAATGCACTTCAGTGCAGATTCCGACGCCATCATTACTAAAGGCATCATCGGTTTGCTCATTCAAGTCTACAACAACGAAAGCCCCGCAGCAATTCTCCAGTCTGAATTATTCTTTATCAATCAAATTGGGCTCGCAGAACACCTCTCACCCACCCGAGCTAACGGCCTTTTGAGCATGGTCAAACGCATGAAAACAGAAGCATTACAAAGTCTTGCCCAATGAACGAACTAGAAGACCGCATCGTCGAGATGCTCAAAACCATTTACGACCCCGAAATCCCTGTCGATATTTTCGAACTCGGCCTTATTTACGAAGTCAAAGTCGAAACCGACAATCATGTTTTCATTGACATGACACTCACCTCTCCAAACTGCCCCGTGGCCGAATCTCTTCCTAAAGAAGTTGAAGACAAAGTGGCCAGTGTTGATGGTGTCAGCAGTGCCAAAGTCAATATTGTTTTTGATCCGCCCTGGGACAAAGACATGATGAGCGAGGAAGCTAAATTGGAGCTAGGATTTCTTTAAACTAAAGCGCTTGAGTCTGTACTGAAGATAATCATAGTACTCAAAAGTGAGCTGCTTTTGAGTCAGCACTATAATTTTTGCTTGTAGGGTATCGGTTGGGCGAGCAATTTGAATGTAAGCTGCATCCGCACTCAAAGAAAAATTCGAGTTGTTGAATGCAACGGAATCACTGACGTCATACTGCCCAAAGTATGAATACGTATAATTCACTTGGCCCGAAAGCACCCCTTGATCAAAAGAAAAACTCCCTACTGCCGCACTGTCGTAAAACATAAAGCCTTCGCCGTCTTCAATACGCACGATCTGAACCGTCCAATCGCCTTGTAGTCTTTTTTGCCTTTGCTCTGTTTTTGAACAAGAGGCCAGCATGACGAGCAAAATAAACGGCAGAAAATTTCTCATGACAACGCGATTGCAACCAAACACTTCACACCCACTTCAAGTGCATTTTCATCGATATCAAACTGCGGATGATGTACTGCCGGTGCGGCCTTCTGATCAGGTTTACTGGTTCCCAATCTAAAAAAACAAACCGGTCTGTGATGGCTGTAAAATGCAAAATCTTCGGCGGTCATGCGCAGCCCAAGCTCCGTTACATTAGAAGTACCGAGTTCTTTTTCAAGGATAATTTTGACTTCTATAGTGGCACCATAAGCGGCTGAAACTTGCGCTGCCGTTTCTTTTAAGATGGACTTTGCCGCTGCGCGCCACTGCTCATTCATGGTGCGAAATGTACCTTTGATCATGGCATTTGCTGTCACAACATTCGTGCTCCCTAGCGCTTCAAAGCGACCAAAAGTAAGTACCTGAGGTATCTCTTTTGGGCATTGGTCCTCGACGAGTTGTCGGGCCGCTTGCATCCAGGCAATTCCTACGTCTATTGGATTGACGAAGCGTTCTGGCAAAGCACCGTGTCCGCCAACGCCTTCTATCT
>JAJTGF010000057.1 GCA_021299335.1 Cryomorphaceae bacterium | reverse complement strand
CCGTAGTCGAGCGGGCGAATGGTGCGTAAATCGATGATTTCTACACTAATGTTTTCTTTAGCCAACGCTTCAGCTGCCTCTTGCGCTACTTTGATGATTTTACCAAAAGTCACTAAAGTGATGTCGGTTCCTTTTCTTTTGATGTCGGCAACGCCAATTGGAATGATGTATTCGCCTTCAGGCACTTCGCCTTTGTCTCCGTACATTTTCTCAGATTCTAAGAAAACAACAGGGTCGTTATCGCGGATAGCCGCTTTTAACAATCCTTTGGCATCGGCTGGGTTAGAAGGTGTAATGACTTTTAAGCCCGGAACGTGCGCGTAAAATGCTTCGAAACTTTGGGAGTGTGTGGCTGCTAATTGACCTGCTGTACCGTTGCCACCGCGAAATACGATCGGACAACCATACTGACCACCTGACATCTGGAGCATTTTAGCTGCGGAGTTGATGATTTGGTCAGCGGCAAGAATAGCGAAATTCCAGGTCATGAACTCTACAATAGGGCGCAAACCATTCATGGCTGCACCGACAGCGATACCAGAAAAACCAAGTTCAGCAATGGGGGTATCAATGACGCGTTTTGGGCCGAATTCGTCGAGCATCCCTTGAGATACCTTGTAGGCACCGTTGTATTCGGCAACTTCTTCTCCGAGCAAAAATACGTTTTCGTCTCTGCGCATTTCTTCGGACATTGCTTCTCTAAGTGCTTCTCTGAATTGTAGGGTTTTCATAGTGTCATTTTTACAATTTGCAAAATTACAAATAAGTCAGAAACTTCAAATGATTATGCGACTTTAAGTGTTGCAATTTTTGATTTGCCGAATTGTTGGGTGGCGTATTCGAGCGTAACGGACAGTACTTTTTTGCTCGAGCTTGGAAGTTCAAACATAGCGTCGGTGAGAATGGCCTCGCAAATGGAGCGCAAACCGCGTGCACCCAAACCAAATTCCATCGCTTTTTTCACAATAAAGTCGAGCACTTCTTGATCGAGCTCAAGCTTGACGCCGTCTATATCGAAGAGTTTGGTGTATTGCTTGATCAAAGCGTTTTTAGGCTCGGTAAGGATACGCTTGAGGTCGGCTTCTTTGAGTGGCTCTAGGTAAGTCAGAACTGGGAACCGCCCGATGAGTTCTGGGATCAAGCCAAAAGATCGGATATCTGTAGGCGAGATGTATTTGAGCAGGGAATCTTGCTCGATACTGAAGTCGTGTTCGGAGGAGAAACCGATAGTTTGGCGATTGACGCGGTTGGCAATGAGTTTTTCGATGCCATCAAAAGCACCACCACAGATAAACAAAATATTTTTGGTATCTATGGAAATCATTTTTTGCTCTGGGTGCTTGCGCCCGCCCTGTGGTGGCACGTTTACAGTAGCGCCTTCGAGTAATTTGAGCAAGGCTTGTTGCACGCCTTCACCGGAAACATCTCTTGTGATGCTCGGGTTGTCGTTTTTGCGTGCAATTTTATCCACCTCGTCGATGAATACGATCCCCATTTGGGCGCTCTCAACGTTGTAATCCGCGGCTTGTAAAAGTCTTGACAAAATACTTTCGACGTCTTCACCCACATAACCCGCTTCTGTCAGAACGGTTGCATCAGCGATACAAAATGGTACATTCAGAAGTTTGGCAATCGATTTAGCGAGTAAGGTTTTACCCGTTCCTGTGCGACCAACGAGTATGACGTTTGACTTTTCAATTTCTACGTCGTTGTCATTGGTTTTTTGTTTCAATCTTTTGAAGTGATTGTATACAGCAACGGACAGCACTTTTTTGGCGTCTTGCTGACCAATGACGTATTGATCGAGGTGGGCCTTGATTTCTTGAGGCTTGAGCAAATGAAGGCTCTGGGCTGCCGTATTGGTAGCACTCGGACTTATGGTGAGTTCTTCTTGAACAATTTTACTAGCTTGGCTGGCACAGGAGTCGCAGATATGGCCGTTGATACCGGCAATGAGCATGTTGACACCCGAACGTGGAGAGCCGCAAAATGAACAAGTCGTTTCTTTTTTTGCCATGAGTTATTTAGGGTTGCGCAAAAGTACTTCGTCAACCATGCCGTATGCTTTCGCTTCTTCGGAGGTCATCCAGTAATCGCGATCAGAGTCTGACCATACTTTATCGTAGTCTTGTTTGCTGTGCTTGGCGATGATGTCGTAGAGTTCTTTTTTCAATTTTTGGATCTCGCGGGCCGTAATTTCGATATCTGATGCTTGGCCTTGTGCTCCACCGAGTGGTTGGTGAATCATGACGCGGGAATGTTTGAGTGCGCTGCGCTTGCCATCGGCACCTGCACATAGGAGTACGGCACCCATAGAAGCAGCCATACCTGTACAAATAGTGGCAACATCTGGGCGAATATATTGCATGGTATCGTAGATACCTAAACCTGCGTAAACGGAACCACCCGGCGAGTTGAGGTAAATTTGAATGTCTTTTTTAGCATCGACAGATTCTAAGAAAAGCAATTGCGCATTAATGATATTGGCGACTTGGTCGTTGATACCGGTTCCAAGAAAAATAATGCGGTCCATCATGAGGCGCGAAAAGACATCCATCTGGGTCATGTTGAGCGGGCGCTCTTCGATGATGTAGGGAGTCATGGAAGACTCGATATAGTGGTCCACGTACATGCTGTTGATGCCCATGTGTTTGGTGGCGTATTTGCGAAATTCGTTGCTATCCATTGTTTTTATTTTAGAGTCTCAAAATTAGTGATAAAGGTTGGCTTTTAACAGAACTTTTTTTCAAAAAAAAATCCTGAACGAATCCAGGATTTTTGAATGACGTTTATGGGCTACTTATTTGACTAAGTCAATGAAAGTGGCATCGTTCATGAGTTTGATGAATTCGCGGTCTTTGGCCGCTTTATCCTTCAACGCTCCGTTTTTCGAAATGGCTGTTTTCAATTTGGCAACCACTGCATCGGCACCTGCACCACTTCGCGCTTCGATGATTGCTTTGAGGTAAGCTAACTCTGCTGTTTCTGGAAGACCAGCGCTTGCCTTTTTAGCGGCATCTAGTTTGTTGTTGAGGATCAGTACCAAAACTTTGTTGTAAGAGTCTTGGGTGAGGTTTTTCTCAGCTGCTCCGTAGTTGCCATCCATGATGTCAAGGATAGCTTGGTTGTAGTTGTAAACGCTTGTTTTGGAAGCGCTGATAAGCTTCTTCGCAGCCGCACGATTGCCTTCTAGAATCAAGCTCGCCGCCAAGTTGTTTTTGGTAACTGGAACGTCTTTGAGTTCGTTTGCTTTTTTGAATGATTTAGCGGCATCTTTGGTATTGCCTAATTCGAATAGGGTAGCACCTAAATTGGTGTGGGTGCGGTGGTCATTGGCATAGTTGGCGGCAGCAATTCCGTAGATGCGCGCTTTTTCGTTGGCATCAGAGGTGAGTTTGCTTGCTGTGAACAACAATTCTTCAACGGAAAGTGAATTGGGATTTTGAACGCTGGCTGCGCGAAGTTCGTCGTCGGTAAGGCCGTATTCGGTGTATTTAACGACGATAACAGCACGGCGAATCATTGGGAAAACATCGCGTTCTAATTCAGTATACGCTTTACCCAAATTGATCATGTCTTTTTCGCGTTGCTCAGGATCTTTGGTCATTTCTAGAATGCGGATAAATAAATTTTTATCAGCTTCTGGGATAGTGGTGGTGGCAGCAAGTTGGCTTTTGAAACCTTCGAAATCTTCTCCGAATTTCGCAAGCGCATATGCAGAGGTGTCTGCATAGGCAGTTAACTTCGCCTTTGTCATAAGGTCAGTGAGTGCTTTGCGCGCAGCAACTGTTCTGTCTGAAGAAAGGTTGTCGTTTTTAGCTACTTCGCCATCTGGAGATGCGTAACCGTTGATTTCAATACCTGTAATTTTGATTTTCGGATTGGTTTGAGCAGCTTGCATCCATGCCATCAATGCAGCGATGTCTTGGTCTTTGATTTCGTTTGCGCGAATCTCAGACTTACCTTTTTCAAAATTAAAGGTTGCTGTAGTTGTTTTGTCGAAAGAACGCACCAAAGCATCTTGTTCGGTGAGTACTTTAAAAGTTTTGTCTACGAGGTAGGGTGTAATAATGGTAGCGTCGGCAATTTTTGTTTCAGGCAATGCGCCTTTTTCTTTGGTTTGCTTGTAGAGTTTACCGGTGATGATGACATCTGCAGCTTCCATGGAAGGGTCGTAGGCCATGGTTTGCTCGAATGTTGCTGTACCACCTGTTTTGAAATCGATGGTGGTGCCGTTGCCAGTAACTTTAGAACCGTTTACGTACCAAGTACCGATTGCTGTCGAACCAATTTTTGGGGTAATTTCAGCTTTCGCCTTTTTTTGAATTCCTTTTTCGGGAACGTTTACTGTAATGCTCACTTTCACGGAGTCACCGTGCATTTCAAGTGGATTGGGATTAACGGTGTAGGTGATGTCTTTAACGAGGTCGCAAGAGGCAACAAAAAAAGCCGCTGTTCCGATGAGTAAGGTTCCGTTGAAACGATTGAAATTCATGTTTTTAAATTTTATGATTCCTTGCAAAATTAGGGAATAAAATTGATATCCCTATTTTTTGAGTCTAAGAACTTGAATTTTTTACAATTAAAACGGATGAAAGTCTAATTGCAATGATTGGAGCGGGATCATGACAAATGCACGGTCTTGGTAGCGCGGGTGAGGTATTTGTAAATCAGGGCTTTGCAAACAAAGACTTTCGTAAAAGATGATGTCGAGATCAATGCAGCGGTCTTCGTATTGAGCTGTTTTCTTGACTCGGCCGAGTTGTTGTTCAATGGCCTGAAGTTCTGTTAATAGTTGTTTTGGAGCTAAATCGGTCAGTAGGAGTAAACAGCCATTCACGAATTCGTGCTCCGATTCGAACCCTTCTGGAGCACTTCGGTAATACGGAGAAACCTGCACGACCTTTCCGCAAGTTATCGAGAGTTGGTCTATGGCATTTTGGATGTTCGCTTCTTTATCGCCCAAATTGGAGCCAAAGGCAATAACAACGCGGTTATTTCCAGTTAATTCCATTTGAAGCTATGAACGAGTTCTTGTAAATCTGCTTTGAGGTATTGCAGAGCAGGTCTCAAAGAGTCGTAGTTGGGTCTGCAATTCAACAACACCTCTCCACGCAGGAAATGTTGTGTAGAGTCGGTGAGGTAAAATTGAAAATTGGTAGCCACATTCCCTTTCAATTCAAAGAAGGTCCCAAATACGCGCTTTTCTTTATCGATGATTTGTTCAAAATCGATTTTGTCCGCCATGATCTTATGTTCATCGACTTTATCATTGGCGAAATTGATGATTTCAGGCAAAGAGTCTTTGGTCGGGATGGCGAGGTAATATAAAAATAAAGTGCCGTTGAGTGGCCCTAAATCGATTTCCTGGACGCTATAGTTACTTTGGGTTTGTTCAAAGGTTTTCGGCATGAAAAGGTTGGCCAACTTGAATTGAAAATGGTTAGGACTCGTGTAAGTTCTGTAGGCATGAGCCGGGAATTCTGTTCGCAAAAAAGTACTCGGCTTGGGCACGGCATTGGGCTCTCCGCACGCAGAAAAAAGCAAGACACCCGCCAAGCTGACCAAAAGAATAAGTTTAATTTTCATGCACAATAACTTTTACAGATTTGACGCGTTTTTTATCGGATGACTCTACAATTAGTTTGAGCGGCCCTAAGGTAATGTATTCATTGTTTTTCAAGATCCTGCCAGCCACCTCGATGACCAAACCACCAAGTGTTTCTGCTTCACCTCTGGCATTTTCAATGACTTCCTCGTGCTGTTCACCAATGATTTTAAGAAGGTCGTTCAAAGAGGTACGACCCTCAAAAAGATAAGTGTTGTCTGCTTGCTTGGTGTACTGGATTTCGGTGTCGTCAAATTCATCTGTGATGTCTCCAACGATTTCTTCTAAAATGTCTTCGAGGGTAATGATTCCGCTGGCACCGCCGTATTCATCGACGACCACCGCCATGTGCATTTTCATGTTGCGGAACTCCTGTAAGAGGTCATTGATTTTTTTGTTTTCTGGCACAAAAAACGGTTTGCGCAGCACTTGCTTCCAGTCAAAATTTTCCCCTTGGTTCAAATGATTGAGGAGATCCTTGATGTATAATATCCCGATGATATTATCCGGACTCTCGTCAAAAACGGGGATGCGCGAATATCCCACTTCTATGATTTTGGCCAATACAGCTTTAAAATTGTCCGAGGCTTCGATGTCCTCGACCTCCACGCGCGGCGTCATGATCTCGGAGGCTTCGGTTTTTCCGAATCGCACGATGCCCTCGAGAATTTTATGTTCTTCTTTTGAGCCAGCTTCGTCTTTTGTAAGGGCAACAGCTTGTTCGAGTTCGTTTTGGTCTATAGCGGCGCTTTTGTTCCCGAGTTTCTGAATGAAATTTGTGCCGCGCACCAGAATGAGCTTCAGCCAAGAAAGCGGCGGTAGTTGACCAATCAAACGCAACGGATAAGCTGCTAGCATACTCACTTTGAGTGCGTTTCTATTGGCAAAAATTTTTGGAATGACTTCGCCAAACAACAAAATAATGAGGGTAATACCAATGACTTCTACGACAAACCGGAGGAGCGCAAATTCGCCATTGGTAGGGAAGAGGTCGTTGAGCACAAATGAGGATAAGATGACGATACCGACATTTACAAAATTGTTGAATATCAATAAAGTAGCTAATAATTCTTGTGGCCGCGTCAGGAGGCTTAAGATCAATTTGGCTCTCGGTGAAGGATTGGCTTTGAGGGCTGCATTGTCTTTGGGTTTGAGCGAAAAAAAAGCGCTTTCTGATCCCGAGGCAAAGGCAGAGAGTAAGAGTAATAAGAAGATGATCAACAGATAGAGGTAGGTTGCATCGCTAAGTTGAGCATTGAAATCAAAAAGCGATGCGCTGAGACTCGGAGGTTCTATGGCTGTATTCATGGTTTAAAAGGGGAGGTCGTCGTCGGGTGCTGAAGCTAAGCCGGACATGGGCGACGGATTGTTGGGTTTTCCTTCGTTGGAATAGTTGCTCGGGCGATCTTGGTTTTCTGGACGCGATAAGATGGTGAGGTCGTCGCCAACTACTTCCGTGGCGTAGCGAGTTTGCCCCTCTTTATCTGTCCATGATCTTTTCTTGAGCTTGCCTTCGACATAAATTTTGGTGCCTTTTCTGAGGCTCGCCAAAGCACGATATCGTGCCAATCGGTGGTTTCTTTTTTTTCACCGCTTTGTTTATCGGTGTAGATTTCGGAGGTGGCAAGTGGGAAAGAGGCTACCACGGCACCGTTTTCTAGACGTCGGACGTCAGGGTCTTTACCCAAGTTTCCGATCAAAATAACTTTATTGACACTTCCGTTCATCCGATTTTTTCAATCAATAATAGTTATTTTTTTCTAAAAGGTCGCTTTTTTGCACTTTTTGTTGGCTGATTTGCCGCAATTTCCAAACAAGCAGCAAGTGTCAAAGTCTCTGGTTCACAATCTTTTGGCAATTTAAAGTTGTCTTTTCCGATTTTCAAATAAGCGCCATAGCGCCCGTTGAGTAGTTGAACGTCTGGATTTTCATCAAAAGTTTTGATGAGGGCCTTTGCAGCTTCTTCTTGCTTGAGTGCGTCCAATTCTATGGCTCTTTCCAGGCTGATAGACATCGGGTCTTCTTCTTTTGGGATGGAGCAGAAGCGCTTGCCAATTTGCACATAGGGGCCAAATCTGCCGATATTGACCTTCACCACTTCGTTGGCGTGTTCGCCCAAAACCTTCGGCAATTCAAAAAGCTTGAGTGCTTCTTCGAGCGTGATGCTATTGATGGACTGGTTTGCTTGCAAAGAGGCAAATTGCGGTTTGAGCCCATCGGATTGTTCGTCTCCAATCTGAATCATTGGGCCAAAGCGGCCAATGCGCGCAATTATTTTACGTCCGCTTTTCGGGTCAGTGCCCAATTCGCGCTCGCCAGTAGCGCGCTCAGAATGGGTGAGTGTATTTTCTACGTTGGAATGGAAGGGACCATAAAAGCTTTGGAGCATGTCAGTCCAGTTGAGTTTGCCATTCGCAATTTCGTCAAAAGAGGCTTCTACTTTTGCGGTGAATTGATAATCTAAGATTTGCTCAAAATGAGCCACCAAGAAGTCGGTCACGACAATACCGATGTCTGTGGGGGAGAGCTTGTTTTTTTCTTTACCGGTGGTTTCCGTTTTGGCAATTTCTTGAATGCCGGTTTGGTCCAGTAACAGCTGAGCATAAGTGCGCAAGGAGCCCTCACGCTCTTGTTTTTCAACGTAGTTGCGCTTTTGGATAGTCGAAATGGTTGGCGCATAGGTAGATGGTCTGCCTATGCCAAGTTCTTCCAGTTTTTTGACCAATGAGGCCTCTACATAGCGAGATGGCGGTCTGCTAAAACGTTCCGTTGCTGTGCTATTTTGAAGTTCGAGAACCGAACCAACAGAAACTTTGGGTAAAAGCCCTTCAGTGGCTTCGTTCTCATCGAGTTCATCATCAACGTTTGATGCCAAATAAACTTTGAGGAAACCGTCAAAAATGAGCACTTCACCTTTCGCTTGAAAATAATAGCTACTGCTGAGTCCGTTGATTTTGATAGTCGTTCTTTCGAGTTGTGCAGGTGTCATTTGGCTGGCAATGCCTCGTTTCCAGATCAGTTCATATAGGCGTTGTTCGTCGCGCTCAGCCGAGATGCTCGAGCGCGTAAAATCGGTTGGCCTGATGGCTTCGTGGGCCTCTTGTGCACCAGCGCTTTTGGTATTGTATTTGGTGGGTTTAGAATATTGTTCGCCGTAAAGGGAAGTAATGGCTGTTTTTGCTGCGTCTAGTGCGGTCTGAGAAAGGTTCACAGAATCGGTACGCATGTAAGTGATGTAACCAGCTTCATAAAGTCTTTGGGCAACGCTCATGGTTTTGCTTACAGAAAAGCCGAGTTTCAAACTCGCCTCTTGTTGGAGTGTAGAGGTGGTAAATGGCGCTGCGGGATATTTAGTGGCGGGCTTTTGTTGCACGTCCTCTACACTGAACTTGGCGTTTTTTGCATCGTTGAGCAGATCGAGGGCGGTTTGTTTATCTGGGATCTGTTGATTGAGTTCGGCATTGAGCACACCATTTTCACTCATGAACTGTCCTTGAACGCGGTAAAAACCTTCTGAATTGAATTGTTCGATCTCGCGTTCGCGTTCCACAATCAAACGAACTGCAACAGATTGAACGCGACCTGCAGAAAGGCTTGGCCTTACTTTTTTCCAAAGCACTGGCGAGAGTTCAAAACCAACGATGCGGTCGAGTACGCGGCGGGCTTGTTGGGCATCAACGAGCTCTTGATTGATTTGCCTTGGGTTTTCGATAGCGCGTGTTACGGCAGTTTTGGTGATTTCGTTAAAGGTGATACGCTTGGTGTCTTTTTTTTGGAGCTCAAGTGTCTCATAGAGGTGCCAAGATATGGCTTCTCCTTCGCGGTCTTCATCGGTAGCGAGCCAGATGGTGTCGGCTGCTTTCGCTAATTTTTTGAGTTCGGCAACAACTTGTTTTTTGTCGGGGCTCACTTCGTATTGCGGCGCAAAACTCGCTTCGAGGTCGATGGCCAAACCTTTTTTGGCGAGGTCTCGGACGTGGCCATAGCTCGATTTGACAACGTAGTCTTTGCCGAGATAACCCTCGATGGTTTTCGCTTTTGCAGGAGACTCGACGATAACAAGATTTTTAGCCATAAGGAGAATTTGGGGACAAATGTAAAAGGAAAACAGTTCAATCGTCAACTTGTTTAGCGCATTTTTGTGTGTATTTCTCCTTAACCTATGGTTACTTTTTTTTCAATTGCTTGACTTCTCTTGCTGACAATTTGTCAGTAGTTTGAATTTGCCTTATTTTTGCAGTTCAAGAAAACCGATGGAATACGAAAATAAAGTAATTGACGAGTCTGTTCAAGGCTCTGCCCTAGATTTACCCCACAACGGCGACGCAGCTGCGAAAAAACTCTACTTAGAAAGTTACGGCTGTCAAATGAATTTCTCGGACAGCGAAGTTGTCGCTTCCATACTTTCTGATCAAGGTTATCAGACCACGCGCAACATCGACGATGCCGATGTCATCTTGCTAAATACTTGCTCTATTCGCGACAACGCAGAACAACGTGTGCGCAATCGCCTGACTGAATTCAAAATCAAAAAAGACCGCAACCCAGATTTGGTTGTTGGTATTTTGGGCTGCATGGCCGAACGCTTGAAAAAGAACTTACTCGACGAAGAAAAACTCGTCGATCTCGTTGCTGGCCCCGATGCCTACCGCGACCTACCCAACCTGATTGATGAAGTAGGAACGGGTCAGAAGGCCGTTAATGTGTTGCTGTCCCGAGACGAAACCTATGCAGACATTGCTCCTGTTAGACTAGATCAAGGTGGTATTTCTGCATTTGTCACGATCATGCGCGGTTGCGACAACATGTGCTCCTTTTGTGTGGTTCCTTTCACAAGAGGCCGAGAGCGCTCCCGCGACCCCAAAACTATTGTCGCTGAATGTCAAGATCTTTTTGACAAAGGCTACCGCGAAGTCACGCTTCTGGGTCAGAACGTAGATTCTTACCGTTGGAACATCACCGCAAAAGGTGAAATCAAAAACGAAGCCGAACCGACGACCAACTTTGCCCAACTCATGGAAATGGTGGCGTTGGTATCACCCCTGTTGCGCGTGCGCTTCAGTACTTCGCACCCTAAAGACATGACCGACGACGTCCTTGAAACGATGGCCAAATATGAAAACATTTGTCCTTACATCCACTTGCCCGTTCAGTCGGGCAATACCGATGTGCTCTACCGCATGAATCGCGGCTATTCAAGAGAATGGTACCTCGAGCGCATCGCCGCTATCAAGCGCATCATACCTGGTTGTGCAATTTCAACAGACATCATCACTGGTTTTTGTGGCGAAACCGAAGAAGAACATCAGGACACACTCAGCTTAATGGATCTTGTTCAGTATGATTTTGCCTACATGTTTAAATATTCGGAGCGTCCAAAAACTTTAGCAGAAAGGCGCTTCACAGACGACGTTCCCGAAAAAGTCAAGGGTCGCCGTCTCAACGAGATCATCGAAAAGCAATTAGCCCATTCTTTGGCCTCCAACCAAAAGTTAGTAGGCACAGTGCAAAAAGTACTTATTGAAGGTAATTCCAAACGATCCGAAGAACACCTCTGCGGCCGAACGGGTAGCAACGTAATGGTGGTTTTCCCCAAAGAAAATCAGCAAAAAGGCCAATACGTCGAGGTGCGCATTACCGATTGTACCTCTGCTACGCTAATGGGTGAAATTATTCAATCTTAAAATTGTCTGCAACCATGGATGTTCAGCAAATCAAACAACGTTTCGGCATCATTGGCTCGGCGCCATTGCTCAACCGCGCGCTTGAAATTGCCATGCAAGTTGCTCCGACCGACATTTCAGTACTCGTTACCGGCGAAAGCGGAACAGGTAAAGAAATCATTCCACAAGTGATTCACCAGCTCAGCGCAAGAAAACACGGTGAATACATCGCTGTCAATTGCGGGGCTATTCCAGAAGGCACCATCGACTCCGAATTATTCGGCCACGAAAAAGGTTCCTTTACCGGCGCACAAGGCAGTCGTCAGGGCTATTTCGAGGTGGCCAACGGCGGCACCATCTTCCTTGATGAAGTTGCCGAGTTGCCTATGCAAACACAGGTGCGTTTGTTGCGCGTACTCGAAACGGGCGAATATATCCGAGTGGGTTCCTCCAAACCACTGAAAACGAATGTGCGGGTGGTGGCAGCAACCAACGAAAACATGCAAAAAGCCATCGCAACTGGCAAATTTCGCGAAGATTTATACTACCGCCTCAGCACCGTTCCCATTCCATTGCCAGCCTTGCGTCAGCGTGCCGAAGACATCCATTTGCTCTTCAGGAAATTCGCCAATGATTTTGCCGACAAATACCGCATGCCAGCCGTAAAGCTCACAGACGCAGCAGTTGAGTTATTACAGTCTTATCCATGGCCCGGAAATATCCGTCAACTCAAAAATTTAGTCGAGCAACTTTCCGTGATCGAAACCGCACGCCAGATAGACCCGTTCACCCTAAATGCTTATCTGACCCCAATTACTGAAAAGACGAGCGGTCTGCAACTCAACGACCAAACCCAAGAATCGATCTCAGAAAGAGAACTCATGTACAAATTCTTATTTGACATGAAAAAAGACCTCACTGAACTCAAAAAACTCGTTCTTGAATTGGCCAACGGCACTCAAAACATCAATCTAAGTGCAGATCAATCGGCTGCGGTATCTAGACTTTATCAAGAGGTCTATGAAGAGACAACGCCACCAGCGCGCATTTTGCCAGCACCAACTGTACATGTCGAATTACCGAGCGTTACCCGGACTACCGATCACGAGGACTTCGAAGCGCATATCGAGCTCGAAGAATCCTTGAGTTTGGAAGACCGCGAGCGCGAACTCATTCAAAAAGCGCTCGAAAAGCACCGCGGCAAGCGCAAATATGCCGCCCAAGAATTGGGAATATCGGAACGCACGCTCTATCGCAAAATCAAGGAATTTCAATTAGCCGAATGATGCGCAAGTTCCACTATGTCATTCTTATTGTGCTGCTGTCATCTTGTTGGCCAGAAAGTTTCTCGTTTCGCGATACGGGAGGAATGCCAGCAGAATGGAGCTCCTTTACCATTCAGAATTTGGAAAATGCGGCTCCAAATTGCCCTCTTTCTTTTGCACCGCTGCTCACCGAACAACTCAAAGACGGCGTTCAAAACAACACAAGGCTCGTTCTCAATACCAAACAAGGTTCGGGCGAGGTCAATATCGAAGGGGCCATAACTGGTTATCAAGTACAACCCGTTGCCATCCAAGGTGCAGACAATGCCAGCAGCAACCGCCTCACCATGACGCTTTCACTCAAAATCAAGATCAAAGCACCCAAAGAAGAAGAGTGGCAATTAGTGAGCACGAGATTTGCAGATTTTGATGCGAAGAGCAATTTAGCCGATGTCGAACAAAAATTGTTTGCGGAGATCAGTGCGCAAATGGTGCAAGACCTGATCAATAAATTATTTAGTAATTGGTAATTTAGCAATGTGTTAAGTAAAGAGCAACTGCAGCAACAAATCGCCAATCCGAATATTTGTTCGGCCGCATATCTAGCTGATCTAGAAGATTTGCAGCAGGCTTACCCTTACGCCACAACTTTCTCCATTCTATACCTCAAAACCCTGGCCCAAAGTCAAGATGTTCGCTTGGCTCAGGCCCTCGATCAAAAGGCTTTTGCAATTCAAAATCGGGTGGTACTCTACGAATTACTCAATGAGCGCATACAACAAGAAACCGAAGTAATTCAAGTTTCAGTAGAAAATGTCGTTAAAGACGCTCCTGTTCCTGAACAAGAAAAAGCTCCCGATGAACTCGATCATTTACTGCGCGCAAGCCTGATCAATACTTCGTATGTCGACCTGACCTACACCGATGAACTCAAAGAATTGGAGACACAAGAACAAGTCCCTGAACCCATTCTTTCCCCAGAAGCAAAAAAAACGGATCCTATTTCCGAGGAGCGCCTGACCTTTTCACAGTGGCTACACCTCGCCGATGAAAATGAAGATGCGCCCAAAGACTACCTCAAAATCGAGAAACCCAAACAAGATTTTTACTCGCCTGCAAAAAAGGCCAAGGAAAGTCTAAGTGCCGACCAAATTCCCGTTTCCGAAACCCTCGCAAAAATCTATGCCATGCAAGGTGCAGTCGCCAAAGCAATTGGGGTTTATGAGCAATTAATTTTGCTTAATCCGGAAAAAAAGAGTTTCTTTGCAAATCAAATTAAAGTACTTAAGAAAAACCTCAACGCTTAATCATGACCGGAATACTTTCTTTTTTAATCATCGTTGCCAGCGCATTGCTGATTCTCGTTGTTTATGTTCAAAATCCTAAAGGTGGAGGCCTTAGTGCTGATTTCGGTGGCGCCTCTCAATTGGGTGGTGTGCAACGCACCAACGAACTCATCGACAAACTTACTTGGGGCTTGGCCGCTGCTATCGTCGTATTCAGCTTGGGAATTTCCTTGAGCCAGCCAAAGCCGCCTAAACAAGTGGCTCCTCAAACACAGCAACAAGCGCCTAACCAAGGTCAAGGCCAGAACCAAGGTCAAAGCCAAGGTCAATAATTCAGATTTCTACCATTCTTCAAATGTCAGTATGTCACGCATACTGACATTTTTTTTACCCTTTATGCAATTTTGACGCAAAACGACAATTGGCATGTTTTTCGAAGAGAGAGCAGCAACTTAAAATATTTTTTTATGTCAGTAAAATTCAAACCTTTGGCAGACAGAGTTCTGGTAGAACCTGCGCCAGCAGAGCAAAAAACAGCAAGCGGAATCATTATTCCAGACACAGCAAAAGAAAAACCCTTGCGCGGTACTGTTGTAGCAGCTGGGTCTGGTAAGAAGGATGAACCCATGTCAGTAAAAGTTGGTGACTCAATTCTCTATGGCCAATACGCTGGAACAGAAATCAAAATTGATGGGCACACTTTCCTCATCATGCGAGAATCAGACATTTACGGTATTTTTTAATCTTTAATTATTTAAAAAAATGGCAAAAGAAATTTTCTTTGATGTAGAAGCACGTGAAAAACTCAAAAAAGGAGTAGATGCTTTAGCAAATGCAGTAAAAGTTACCCTTGGGCCAAAAGGTCGCAATGTCGTGATCGGCAAAAAATTTGGCGCTCCGCATGTCACCAAAGATGGCGTTACGGTAGCCAAAGAAATTGAGCTCAAAGATCCTATCGAAAACATGGGCGCACAAATGGTCAAAGAAGTGGCTTCCAAAACTGCCGACATCGCAGGCGATGGAACCACTACAGCAACTGTTTTGGCACAAGCCATCGTGACCGCTGGTCTTAAAAATGTAGCCGCAGGCGCCAATCCAATGGACCTCAAACGCGGTATCGACAAAGCGGTGACAGAAGTGGTTGCTAACCTCCGCAAAATCTCAAAGCAAGTTGGCAATGACAACAGCAAAATCGAGCAAATTGCCACTATTTCAGCCAACAACGACGAAACAATCGGTAAACTCATCGCAGAAGCCATGAAAGTGGTTGGCAATGACGGCGTCATTACCGTCGAAGAAGCAAAAGGCACTGAAACAGAAGTCAAAACAGTAGAAGGGATGCAGTTTGACCGCGGTTACCTTTCTCCGTACTTCGTTACCAACGCCGAAAAAATGATCACCGAAATGGAGAATCCTTTGATCTTGATCTCTGAGAAAAAGATCTCCAGCATGAAAGAATTACTTCCGATTTTAGAGCCAGTTGTTCAAGCGGGCAAATCACTTTTGATCATTGCTGAAGACGTAAGGGTGCCAAAGCCGATATCCAAGCGAGAGTCGGGCAAATCCGTGCACAAATCGAGCAAACAACCTCTGATTACGACCGCGAAAAACTCCAAGAGCGCTTGGCTAAACTCGCAGGTGGCGTTGCCGTACTTTACGTCGGAGCTCCTACCGAGGTTGAGATGAAAGAAAAGAAAGACCGCGTAGACGACGCACTTGCTGCAACGCGCGCTGCCGTTGAAGAAGGAATCGTACCAGGAGGAGGCGTTGCCTTGATCCGTGCCATCGAAACACTCGACACATTGAAAGGTGCCAACGAAGACGAAATGACCGGTATTCAAATCGTGAAACGCGCTGCCGAAGAACCATTGCGTCAAATCATTGCCAACGCCGGTGGCGAAGGAGCAATTGTGGTTCAAAAAGTACGCGAAGGCAAGGGTGACTTCGGTTACAATGCCCGTACAGAAGTATTCGAGCCGCTCTACAAGTCAGGTGTCATTGACCCAACAAAAGTGACGCGTATTGCCGTTGAGAACGCTTCGTCAATTGCCGCAATGTTACTCACTACAGAATGCGTTATTGCCGACGAACCAGAGGAGGCAAGCCCTGCAGCCGCTATGGGCGGAATGGGTGGCGGAATGCCAGGCATGATGTAAAGATCATAAGAGCCTTCGGGCTCTTTTTCATTTCTTTCTTCCCGTCTTTACGGATAGCGAGAAATGTCTATATAGAGCCACCTTCGGGTGGCTTTCTTTTTTATTTAAATTTGAATATGTGCTACAGTAATTCGTCGACTTCTTCTACCCAACAGCTTGCCGAGCGCTACCGCAAATTAATTCCCTCCAAACCAATAGAACTGAGTTATTACTTTGCGTCTGGTTTTCAATTTCCCATATGGCAGATCGTGACCAACGATGAGGTGCTGCAGCAAATGCGTTGGGGTCTTTTGCCAAATTGGTATCGCGGCGGCAACTGGATGGACTTTGCTTCTAAAACGCTGAACGCGCGGATAGAAACAAGCCATGAGAAAGCCTCTTTCAAGCATTTGGTCGAGCGCAACCGTTGCCTAGTGCCATCTACAGGATTTTTTGAATGGCAAACCAATGGCAAGCAAAAAACTCCCTTTTTTATAAAAGATGCTCAATACCCGATTTTCTCGATAGCAGGTATTCACGATACTTGGCTCGATCCATCCACTGGCGCTTTTGAACAAACTTTTACCATTCTGACAACAGAAGCCAATCAATTAATGGCAGAAATACACAACAGTAAAAAACGCATGCCGCTTGTTCTGTCTTTGGATGAAGAAGAAGAATGGTTGAATGGGCGTCTTCAATTCAGTCAAATAGCCAATCGAGACAGCATTCAATTAGAAGCCTGGGAAATCAATAAAAAAATCATTTTGGGTCCCAACGCGAACTCAGCAGAAGTGAGCCAAAAATTTTGCAATTATTCGTCCGAACAGCGCAGCTTATTTGACTAACTTTGGCATTACAATTGTATAGCGCCAACACATGAAATACCTCTTATTCATTTTGACCATTGCCATCTTGTCATCGTGCATCGAAATTTCCGATGACCTGACCCTCAATAACGATGGTTCTGGAACCCTGCGTTATAAAATCAACCTGAGTGCAAGTAAAGTCAAAGTCAATTCTATTCTAGCTTTAGACAGCCTCGATGGCAAACCCGTACCTTCTAAAACGGAAATCAGCGCCAAAATCAATGAATTTGTTCGTTTACTGGATGCCCAAGTAGGTATTTCTAATGTACTTGTCGAGGAAAACTACACCGATTTCATTTTTAAGTTCTCTTGTGATTTCAGCAGTGTCAGGAACCTTCAAGACGGTATCAAACTCAGCATCGCTCAGCTTTCCAACGACAAATACACTGCTCCTGCAGAACAATTTTGGCTCAGTTGGGATGGCAATACTTTAGTGCGTAGTATTCCGGCCTACATTACCCAACAGATCAAGAACTACAAATTGGAAGATGAAGAACTGCTCAAGACAGGTATCTACACCTCCATTGCGCGCTTTGAACGTCCGGTGGCAAGCTTCGAAAATAAACTAGGTACACTTAGTAAAAATCAGCTCGCTGTGATGGTCCGAACCAATACCTTTGAGCTCAAAGCAAACCAACACCTGCTCGACAACACAATTGTTTTAACTCCTCGATAAAAATCGCGGATAATGCTTAACTTCGTTCTATAATTTCTATCGCGTGAGTCAACAATTCAAGATGCGCTTCAGTTTGGTTCTTTCCCTGCTATTGAGCTGCACCATCCAAGCCCAATTAAAGCCCATTCAATCGGAGCAATTACTGCCAAAAGATGCCGTTACTGTTTTCAGTATCAACAACATCAGTCTTTTGCAAAAAATCTCCATGGACGACCTTGTGAACTACGAATTCATGTCGGAGGTCCATCAAGAGCTCTTTGATGGTTCCACATCCGGTAAAACGCTCAAAGATGCCGGCCTAGATTTCGACCAACGCCTCAATTTATTTTACGGCCGCACCAACACCCATGAACTCACGGGCTTTACTTTTGGCATCGCAGATAAAAAAGCGTTGTTTGAGGTTTTTGACGATTTTCAGCAATTGCAGAGTCCGCTCGAAGGTCTAGAAGTTTACGGTACTTTTTTCAATCATTTACTCATCAAAGACCGCGAGGCCTTACTGATCAGAATAGAACCTACCATGGAGCACATCGATGCCGTCACCGACTCCATTTGGTACGCTAGAGGCAACGAGATGCCCTTTGATTTTTTCGAAGACAGTCCGCAAGAAGAGCAAATCTTGAACGAACAAACTTACGAAGACAACCCGAATGCAAATGTCTTTCCCGAAGCAACCGAAAACCCGGCTATTAAAAATTACTACGAACTCCGCGACAGCGTACAAGTGATCTTACAACAAGCCGAATTGGCAAGAGTCATCAACGAAATTTTTGTCGAAGGCATCAATCTTCATAGTTCAGATGCGCGTTTTGCTGCCCAGCTGACCCACAATGCGGAAGGCGCCTTTTACCTTGACAACGCTAGAAATTTAGACAAATCTCAAGGTCTTTGGTATTTTCAGACCGTTTTGCCCACCTTGTACAAAGACTTACAAGAACTGTATGCAGGCAATGTCATTCTTGGCGATCTCTTTCTTAGAGACAACAAAGTCGATTTTGAAGTGGAGGCACAATACGGGCCAGCGCTCGGCAGCATTTACGCCGAGATGAACGATGCGCGTTTTGATCAAAATGTGCTGGCTTATATTCCTGCGTCAAGCCCGGCATATTTTACATATAATATCAATCTACAACAAGCATACGAGCAAGCGTATAAAGTGCTGTTGCCTTTACTCAGCGATGAAAAAAACGCGCAAATTGCGATGAACGTGCTCACCCTTGAGTTGCTCAATGAGTTTATCAACAAAGATGCACTTTTCGATACCTACAAAGGGAGTATGTTTGGCACCTTTAACGGCATCAAAAAAGTCAAAACCAAAAAGATCGAGTATCGTTACGACGAAAACTTTGTCTATGAAGAATTCGAAACCGAGACCGAAACGGATATGCCTATTTTCACTTTAGGTTTTTCAACTGCACGTGCCGATATTCCAGAATTGGTGCTCAAGCACATGGCGCGTTTGAGTTCGCGTATCCAACACTTCGGCAATTATTGGCGCATCGACAACGCCATTTTAGATGCCGCACCACTTTACATTTTAAATACAGGTAAACTGCTCATTTTTACCAACGACGAAGACCTTGCCAGACTCCATCCGAAAGGCTATGGCAAAGAGGCCTTGAGCAAAAAACAGCGCAAAGTGGCGTGTCAAAGTGGTTTTATGTACGGCTCTATCGACATCCCCAAAACGCTAGACCGCTTCCCGACAGAAGTGCTCACACCTCGCAACGCAGAAATCGTCTCTTCCTTGAAAGGCAAATCGGGCCAACTCGAACTCACCTCCTCGGAAACCAACATGGAGCACACCACATTCAAATTGAGTTACAGCTTCACGGGTACGGAATCTACGGGCAAACACTTACTCGACCTCGTGAATTCCCTGTATCTCATTTACACCCTGAATCCTTAAGCGATGTATCGTAAGTTCCTGACACTTGTCTTGATTGCTGGCAGTCTGGGGTTGGTCTTGTTTGTCAAGTCATTTTTATTCGAGCAGCCCAAAGCACCGCGTTTGATTGACAGATTGCCCAGTGCAGATTTCTTGGCAAAAGCTAATATTCTAGAGCTCGCCAAGGAAACAAACTCTATGTTGCAATACAACAAATTGTCCATGCGAGATTTCACTACTTATGAATTTCTCTTGGGGCAAGGCAAGCAATACGGCATCGATTTAGAGTCCAATCTTTATTTATTTGCCAATGAAAACGGCAACTGGGGGGCCCTTATTCGACTCACCGACTCCTCAAAAGTACAAATTGGCATCGAGCGCTTATCGAAATATGCGGCTCTGCAAGATTCTGTAGTTGGTGGCAATAAGTTTTATTACATCCAAAAAGAACAATCGTTTTTGCACTACGGAAAAGACTACGCTTTCATTTATCAAGGTACGGATTTCATTCGTACGCTCAATCAAGTGGTTTCGGCATACTATGGATCACAACAAAAGGTCTGGAAGCGCTTCTTAAAACAAAAGCAATTTAGCAATGAGCATCTTGTCATTTACGCCAATTGGCCTAAGCTCAAGAGCTTTGATATCGAGACCGCTATGTTTGCTCACGACAGCGATTCTTTGGGTTTCCGTTTGAAAAGCTATATCAAAAAACGCACCCCACTTTACTTTTCCTTGAAGTCGTCGGGTCTGAGCTACCAGAGCAATCTACAGACCGACCGGCTCATCGATATTCACCTCGACGTCAGAGAATTCAAGCAGCGCAGACAAGATTCAGTCTATGTTCAATTAGCGAAATTGAGTCGTAAAATTGGGTTTCCGTTCGAAAGATTCATGACTGCTTGGAACGGAGATTTGGTTTATCAAGAAGGCGGCAAACAAATTCAAGAGGTGCGTTACATAGAAACGGTCCTCGACGACGACTTCAATGAAACCGAAGTGGAGCGCTTGCGTTATGACACCGTTGCTGGGTTTTCGGTGTTGGCGTCACTCAATCAGGCTGCGCCCCAATTCATTGGGAAGTTAGCACAAAAAGGCTTGCTTCGGACAGATGAAAACGGTTACCGCTTTTTGTTTTCTCCCTTACTACATTTTCAGAAAACGGGTCCATTTTACCAGTATTTCTCAGCATCGACTGCACCGAGAGTTGTCAGGAGCAAGCAAAACCAAGTGCTTTGGAAATATAAAGGAACGAAATACTATTTCAAAATTGACAAACTAACGCGCTACGAAATCTACGGAAGTCTTCAGATTCCGGTTCGTTCAATCCTGAGGCGCAATAAATTAATTTAGTCAGGTCTGAATTGGGCTGAATCAAGCGAAAATAAACTCGTCTTGGTGTGTTTCGATGTACGAAAGGATACCTAAAATTTCATCGAGTTCTGCAGTGGTGACCAAACGGGTTCGGTAGTCCTTAAAGTGTGAAATGCCTTTGAAGTAATTTGTATAGTGTCGTTTCATTTCAGCGATGCCGAGTTTAGGGCCTTTCCATTTGATACTCATGAGTAAGTGTTCGCGGCATGCCAACACGCGTTCGGCAAGAGTGGGCCCAGCGAGGTGTTCACCCGTCCGGACAAAATGCTTGATTTCTCTGAAGATCCAGGGATAGCCAATAGAGGCTCTGCCGATCATGACGCCGTCTACGCCATAACGATTTTTGTATGCGAGTGCTTTTTCTGGACTGTCGATGTCGCCATTTCCAAAAACAGGAATGCGCATGCGTGGATTATTCTTGACTTCTGCAATGAGCGACCAATCTGCCTCACCTTTGTACATTTGTTTACGGGTGCGACCGTGAATCGAGATGGCTTCTATCCCGATATCTTGCAAGCGCTCTGCTGCTTCTACGACGTTTTTTGTGTCGTCGTCCCAACCGAGGCGTGTTTTGACGGTAACGGGAAGTGTAGTCGCTTTTACAATTTCAGCGGTAAGGCGCACCATTTTGGGAATGTCTTGCAATAACCCAGCTCCAGCTCCTTTACAAGTGACTTTTTTGACCGGACAACCATAATTGATATCGATGAGGTCTGGATTGACAGCCTCAATGATCTGTGCCGACTGTACCATGCTGTCGGTCTCGGAGCCAAAAATTTGAATACCGATTGGGCGTTCGTATTCAAAGATGTCTAATTTTTGTCTGCTTTTTGCGGCATCTCGAATGAGCCCCTCAGAGGAAATAAATTCGGTGTACATGAGGTCGGCGCCATATTGTTTGCACAGCGCTCTAAACGGTGGGTCACTGACGTCCTCCATTGGCGCGAGCAACAGCGGAAAATCGCCGAGTTCGATATTGCGAATTTTAACCATATTGCTTTAGTTGAGCCCCATGGCTTTGAGGTATTCTTTGAGTTTTTGTTCGTTGCTGAGCCTGAGCACCATCAGTTTATCTGCGGTATCAACGACTATGTAGTCTTGAAGGCCATCTAGCAATACAGTTTTGTTTTGCGGTACATTGATTAAGCAATTATTGGAATCGAATGCAAATACATTTTCGCCTATTACGGAGTTTTGTTGCTCATCTTTGTGCAGGTGGGTGGTGAGGCTGCCCCACGTCCCGAGGTCACTCCAATCGAAGTCGGCCAAAACCATGCTTACATTTTTAGCTTTTTCCATGACGGCGAAGTCAATGGAGATATCTGGGCAAGCGGCAAAGGCAGCTTGGAGAAAAGCGATTTCTTGAGAACTACCGTATACTTCAGGCTGTGCACTAAAAATTTGGTGAATAGCTGGCTCATGCTGCTCTAGTGCTGCTAAGATGACAGCCGATTTCCAAACAAAAATACCTGCATTCCAATAGAAGTTGCCTGCACTAAGAAAAGCTTCTGCTGTAGGCAGATCGGGTTTTTCTCGGAATTGTAAAACTGGGCAAGCACTGCCTTTCTCCGTTTGGGCTGTCTTCTCAAACTCGATGTAGCCATAGCCTGTGTCTGGCCGCGTTGGTTCGATTCCAAGTGTTACAAGTTGGTCGTCTTGGGCTGTTTGCCATGCGGTTCGGATGATCTCTTCAAAACGCGCTTCATTGATGATGAGGTGATCTGCCGGAGAAATGAGTAGGGTTGCGGTAGGGTCGAGGGCGTGAATTTTTGCGGCTGCATAGGCAATACAAGGCGCAGTGTTTTTGCGTTCTGGTTCGCACAAGACCTGACTACTGGTGAGTTCAGGAAGTTGTTCGAGCACTAATGCTTCGTAGGAAGTGTTGGTGAGAATGTAAATGTGTTCGGCGGGGATGAATTTTTGTAGGCGCTCAAAAGTCAGTCTAAGGAGCGACTTGCCGATGCCCAGCACATCTAGAAATTGCTTTGGGTTTTCGGACGTTGAAAGCGGCCAGAAGCGACTTCCGACGCCCCCAGCCATAATGAGGCCATAGGTATGTTTGCTATTCATTTGGAAGAGGTGTTATGGCAGCAAGCGCATGGATCAAATAGCTGCGCTTGGTGGCAAATTCGGTACAAAGATAACGAGTTCTACGGAGTTCACCTTTGATAAAGTGCTTGTTGTTGAGTAAGAAATGTGCTTGATAGGCCAATGACTCAAGGGTCAGTTCCTCTTTTTGATCATAGGATTTCAAAACGCGGCTGAGCTGCAGATCAGAGCCACTCGAAGCCTTGAGGCGCACAAAACTTTTTTCTAAAACCCGATGAAGATCATGTGGTAAGTCTTGGCTTTCTAGTAATGGCAACAAACGTTGTCGGAACGCTGTTTTCCATTCGAGCCCGTGTGCCGGTACTTTCCAGCCGTATTGGCGGTAGGTGTCGAGGTGCGCGAGTTCATGTAGTGAAGTAATGAGAAAGCTGTACGGATTGAGGTCGCCATTAACGGTGATGACCGGCTTGCGTTGCAAGGGATGCGTACGGAAATCGCCGAGTTTGGTTTTTCTGCCTGGTACAATCCTGAATTGCACACCAGCTGCAAGAATGCAGTCGGCCAAATAAGGTGCGAATGCCGGAGGTGCAAATTTTTGCAAGGTAAGAATGAAGTGTTCTCGCTTCGACTGCATGACCACAAAAATAATGTTTAACTTAGCATTGTGAATATTTTGAAACAATTTGGTGCTTACATTCTCATGCTCAGGATCGTCTTTACGCGTCCTGATCGCTGGCGATTTTTTTGGAAGTATTCCCTCTTAGAAATCGAACAAATCGGTATCAACTCATTGCCAATTGTGGCCTTGATGTCCACTTTTATGGGTGCGGTTATCGCCTTGCAAACGGCCTCTAGCATGGAAAGCCCTTTGCTGCCAGACTACACCGTTG
>JAJTGF010000056.1 GCA_021299335.1 Cryomorphaceae bacterium | reverse complement strand
TTATTCTGTTCGCATTTGCCCTACCCGTATTTGGACAAATCTGTACCATCGATTACACCCAAACCCAAGTAGGCATATACCCCGACTCCCTACCCGATGGCACGGTTGGGCAGCCCTATAACCAAGACCTTACTTTCGTCATGCCCACCGACACCTTGGGCTACGATTTCACCAACTTTCATATTTTGTCGGTTGCGCTTCCCGTCGGGCTGAGTTGGGCTTGCAACAACAGCAGTTCTAACTGCGATTACAACCCACAAGTATCTCCTTATGGTTGCGTCAATATTTCTGGCACTCCCCTCCTCGCAGGCATCTACAATGTCGACGTCACGGTCTTGGCAGACCTCACCATACTTTCAGGTTATCCCTTTGTTTTTCAACTTCAATTGGAAATTCTGCCCTCGAGTGCTACTATTTCAAACAATGGCTTTACGAGCATAGGAGCGCCAGCCTGTGCACCGGCACTGGTTCAATTCACCAACAACAACCCAGGCTTATTGCAATATTCCTGGAATTTTGGCAACGGCAATCTCTCTTATGCCGAAAACCCAACTGCGCAGTATTATCCCAATCCCGGAACCTACCTCGTCAATTACACCGCCTACGCCAACCTCGACACCACCCAAGTTTACACGCTCAGCAACCTGCTGATCACGAGTATGAGCAATTTTGGCGGGGGCTTCCCCTCCTATGAAAATGCCGATGCCTATTTCAAAATTCTTGAAAATGGCACCTTAGTGTATCAATCCACGATCATCGGTGATCAAAACCCACCGGTCCAATGGACACTCAACTACAATTTAAATCCCAATAGCACCTACGTCATCGAAATTTGGGAAGCCGACGACAGCTACGGCGAACCCTATTTTGGCGCCGACGACTACATGGGAAGCCATCCACTTAATTTCAACGGCTGCAGTGGCTGTGGTGCAGGCACCTCTAATTTCAATTATACCATTAATCAACAACTGATTTTACCTACACCGCAGGTGAGCAGCACCGACACCATCATTATTTACGCGCTTCCGCCTGCTCCAGTGATCAGCTATGATTCACTGGCACACACCCTCAGCACTCCAGATCTTGGCTTTGCTTACCAATGGTATTACAATGGCTCACCAGTTGCTGGTGCCACAAGCGCAAGCCATGTCGTGTACCAAAGTGGCGCCTATTGGCTTGTTGCGATCAATCCGAATGGCTGTGTAGCTTTTTCTGACACACTCACCGCTATTTATTGCAGTCCTTTTGTGCAAGCGCAACTCTCCGAGAACAACGGTACGTTGCTCGTTTCAAATGCGGCTCAGAACGCCACCTTTACATGGTACCTAGATGGGCAAGCCATGGCCAATCAACAAGGCAATACGCTTACTTTTCAAGAAAATGGAAACTACCAGTGTATTGTTACTGATCCTTTTGGTTGCTCAGACACCACCAACCTGCTGCTCATCGACGTCGGTTTGGCAAACATCGCTTCAGAGCAGCCCAAGATCTTTCCAAATCCGGCCAAAGACTACCTGAATGTCTCTCTGCCCCCCGATTGGCTTGGGTCTACACTTCAAATCATAGACCTCTTAGGAAAAGTCGTTTACGTCGAACAAGCTTCCGCAAATACATGCGCTATTCCTGTACATGCCATTCAATCAGGCACCTACCTCATTCAACTGACCAAGTACAACAACCGTTACCAACAATTGATTTGCATTTCTTCTGCGCACTAGCCCATTTATTTCATGTAGTTTTGCGCTGTGAAAAATCAACACCCTCTGAGCAAATACCAATGGTTGGTGGTTGCCATCTTAGCGCTGACTCAATTTACGGTCGTACTCGATTTCATGGTCATGTCTCCGCTTGGCGACCTCCTCATCAAAGATCTTCAGGTCAAACCCTATCAGTTTGGTATTGTTGTCTCTAGTTATGCCCTCGCCGCTGGCCTTTCAGGCTTCATGACCGCTGGCTTTGCCGATCGCTTTGACCGCAAGCGCTTACTTGTCTTTTTTTATTCCGGATTCATCATTGGTACTTTGTGCTGTGGGCTCGCACACACTTATACTCAATTGGTATTGGCGCGCATCTTCACAGGTATTTTTGGCGGCGTCATGTCTTCGATTGCCATGGCCATTGTCGCCGATTTGTTTAGCCTTCAACAACGCGGACGCGTCATGGGTTTCATGCAAATGGGTTTTGGCCTCAGTCAGATTCTCGGCATCCCAATTAGCCTCTATATTGCCTCCAAATCAAACTGGCAAATGCCATTTTACATGATTGTTTGCTTATCGCTTGTGATGTTCCTTACGATTTTATTTGGCCTGAAGCCTGTTCGCGCCCACCTCGATCAACAAACAGAACGTTCGGCTTTCAAACATTTATTGGCCACCATCAAAAACCGCAACTACCGTATCGGATTCATGGCAACAGCATTTATGTCGCTAGGCGGCTACTTCATGATGCCGTGGGGCAGTGCCTTTGCCGTCAATAATGTGGGGCTTTCTCAAGCACAACTGCCTCTGCTTTTCATGGTTGTAGGAATTTCCACGTTTATGATCATGCCACTCATTGGGCTCCTCGCCGACAAAATCAATAAATTCCAGCTATTTATGGGGGCTTCTATACTCATGATCTTTTCCGTTTTAGTATATGTACATTTGGGTCAAACAACCCTTTTTGTACTGATACTCGTCAATATCTTTATGATGGGTGGCATTATGGCGCGCATGGTTCCTTCTCAGGCACTTACAAGTTCGGTTCCCGAAATCCACGATCGTGGCGCTTTCATGAGCATCAATTCTTCTTTACAGCAAATTGCAGGCGGCATCGCAGCCATGATTGGGGGTAAAATTGTATGGCAGCAAAGCCCAAGCGCACCACTCATGAACTTCGATATATTGGGTTATGTCGTGGTTGCCGTCATCCTCGTCAATATCTACCTAACTCACCGCGTGCACCAATACGTAGCATCCAAAAACAAAGAGGCGGCCTAGGCCACCTCTTTAAAATAGTTGGTAAGGAGTTACCAATTCTTATTCTTCCATTAATTTGGCCAATCTCTTGAACCTGATCTTATCCTGAATGCGGTCTACGGTGTAGTACATCATGGGCACCACAATAATCGTAAGGAACATAGAGCTGGTCAGACCACCAATGAGTACCCAGGCCAGGCCGTTCTTCCATTCCGCACCAGCACCCGTGGCTGTTGCGATGGGCACCATTCCAATCACCATTGCGATGGTTGTCATCAAGATCGGACGCATCCGTTCTCTGACAGATTCAAGCAGCGCCGAATAGGTAGTCATGCCTTTTTCTTTGAGGTGATTGGTAAAGTCGACAATCAAAATGGCATTTTTTGCCACCAGCCCCAAGAGCATGAGCATACCGAGCATCGTGAAGATACCCATGTTAGAAGCGCTCAATGCAAGTGCAAGAATTGCCCCCACCAATGACACCAATATCGAAAACAAGACCACAAATGGGTACACGAAGTTGTCGTAAAGGGCCACCATAATGAGGTAGACGAGGATTACGCCAATTCCCATGGCAGTTCCAAGCGCACCAAAAGATTCTTTCTGGCGCTTGATTTCACCGCCCCAGGTGAGGCGCACGTTGGGATCAAGCGGATGTTTTTTGAGGTATTTTTCAATATCCGCAGCAACCGTACCCGGCGCTGTACCTAAGACATAACAACGCAAAGTGGTATTGGCAATCCTATTTTTGCGCTCGAGTGTTCCGGCAGCGTTGTCCACTGATATTTGAGCGAACTCACTCAGGCGCACTTGCTTGCCTTCATTGTTGGCAAAAGTCATGTCTTGGATATCCTCCACATCTTTGCGATTGGCCGCATCGAGCATCACGCGGATGTCGTAATCAGAACCATCGACGTCAAGTTGGCTGTCGTCATTACCCGAGAGGGCACCCTGTAACTGCATACCAACTGCTGCCACATTGACGCCCAACTGCCCCATTTTCTCGCGATCAAGTGCAATTTTTACCTCTGGCGTGACATCCTCGGTACTCAGGTACGGATCTTTAGCGCCATGCATCGCTTTGATTGCGTTTTTCAGACGCCTGGCTTCATTGACCATGAGTTCTTTGTCGTTACTCGAAATAAAGATCTCGATAGGCGCTTGCTCAGAATCGATTAAGCCCATGTTGAGCGCCTTGACTTCAACGCCCGGATACTCATTTTCTATTTTGGTACGGATGAGGTTCATGTATTCAACCGTCGGGATTTCTTTTTGCTTGTCTTTTTTAAGCATTACCGTAATCTCGGAACGGTTTTCAGCACCAAAAGCAGCCGCACCCAAACCAGCACTAGGGCCCCCAACATTGGAAAAAACGATGTCTACCATATCTTTTTGAGCCAACAACAATTGCTCAATTTTCATGGTAGTGAGGTTGTTTTCAGCAAAGGTGGCACTCTTCTCGTATTTCAACTTGAGCATGAACTTTCCTTGATCTCCTTGAGAAACAAATTCTTGACCAACAATGCCCAAGCCCATTGTCGCAAAAGAAGCGACAAAAATGGCAATCACAATAAGGCCCATAGAAATCTTGTGGCGCAAGGCCCAGCCCACAATTTTTACATAAGAATTGGTGAAAATGGTGATGCGGCGCTCGAACCAAAGCATAACGGCCTGAAGAGGTTTTTTAGGGTCGAGCTTGACTTCTTTAGCAAAGCGAGAAGCCAACCAAGGCGTTAATGTGAAGCAGACAAACAAGGACATCAGGGTCGAAACGACGACCACAATAGAGAATTGATGTAAGATATCAGAAATAGTCCCTTCAATGAAGACAACAGGCGAGAACACCACGACATCGACAAGCGTAATAGCCAAGGCCGTAAAGCCAATCTCATTTCGGCCGTCCAAGGCAGCTTGACGGCGTTTTTTACCCATCTGGAGGTGACGGTAAATGTTTTCAAGTACCACAATAGAGTCGTCGACCAAAATCCCGATGACCAAAGACATCGCCAAAAGCGTCATGAGGTTGAGGGTGTAACCCAACAAATACATGGCCACGAAAGTAGAGATGAGCGAGGCCGGAATCGAAACCAAAACAATAAACGCATTGCGCATGGTATGCAAGAACAAAAGCATCACAAGTGCCACCAGGAATACCGCGAGCTCTAGGTCGTGGATAACGGCGTCTACAGATTCAATGGTTGGCAAAGAGGTGTCGGTCGCTACGGTAAAGCCTAGGCCTTCTTTTTTGTACTTTTCTTCAAGGTCCTTGAATTTCGCTTTGGTCGCGTTGGCGACATCAACTGCATTGGCATCTGATTGTTTTTTGATGCGCAATCCAATCCCGTTCACGCCATTCAAACGCGAAATAGTCACTTGATCATCGCTGGCATCAACGACATCGGCAACATCGCGCAGGCGAATTGCACTCGTGCCTTTGGCCACAAGAACCAAATCTTGGAGATCGCTCAAATCTTTGTATTTACCGGTGAGGCGAACGGTAATTTGCTCAGCGCTACTTTTGATTTTACCTGTCGGAAAGTCGAGGTTGGATAGCGCAATTGCTTGGTTGATTTGAGCCATAGACAAGCCCATTTTGCGCATCTTTTCTTTATCGACATTGACGCGAAAAGCGCGGCGCTCGCCGCCAATTACTTGCACTTCTGCAACGCCCTTTACTTGCTTGATTGCAGGCAAGAGTTGGTCGTCCATGAGGCGCATGAGCTCGGCATCCGATAAATTTTTCGCAACTGCACTGAGCTGCAATACCGGAGTGGCATTGGGCTCAATTTTAGCAACCATAGGGTTTTGGGCGTCTTCGGGTAACCTATTGAGGTTGTTGTTGATTTTGCGCTGTGCATCGGCCAATGCATCGTCGATATTCGCTGAGGCCTTGAATTCGAGCAAAACAAACGAAGCATTGTCAAAAGAAAAAGAAGTGACCTCATCGACGTTTTCCATGCTACTGAGGACGTCTTCGAGTGGTTTAGAAACCTGGCTCTCGACCGTAGAAGGCGATGCTCCAGGATAAGCGGTCGTAATGGTGAGCAATGGCGCCGAAAAATCGGGCATGAGTTCGTAGGAAAGTTGCTTGTAGCTCAATAAACCGCCACCTACTAAAATAGTAAAGATAACGATGATAAATGATGGCCGTTTGATGGCCAATTCGGTGAGTGTCATGGGGCCTATTTATTGCGTTTGATATTCATTCCATCTTCCAAGTTCACTTGGCCTTTCACCACGATTTCATCGGATACACTCAAACCAGAAACGACTTCAATGTAGTTTCCATCGGAGGTACCTGGGCTAAATGGTGTTAAAACCGCTTTTCCGTTTGACACGACATAAATCTGCGGATTTTTTGTGGACCCAATGAGCGCTTTGCGCGGTACGGCAAGCGCTTTAACGCTTTCGTTGTTTGACAACGATACATTTCCGTACATGCCAGCAAGAATTTTTTGAGCACCGGAATTGCTCACCAATACCTGCACCTTGAAGTTGTGCAGCGCATCAGCCTGAACTGCAATGCTGTAGATGCTACCACTCACCTCTTTGTCTTGGGCGTCGACACTCACCATCACTTTTTGACCTTTTTTGAACTTTAGCACATCGCGCTCAGGTACGGAGATGGTCAGCTTGAGTTGAGAGATGTCGGTGAGTTCTACAATTGGCGTTCCTGGCATGACCATAGAGCCGAGGTCGGCCATTTTTTTGGTCACTACACCAGAAAATGGCGCTAACACTTTGGCGCCGCGCAATTGTTTTTGCAATTGCTTGAGTTGCACCTCTGCTGTTTTGAGGGCAAGTTCCATTTTCTCGGCTTCCATCGAAGAAACGGCTTGTTCCTTTCTTAGGTTGGCAAAACGCGCGTTGTCGTTTTTGAGTTGAGCAATATTGAGTTTGGCGTTTTCGATCTGCAAAGAAATGAGTTCGTCGTCGAGCTTGGCAATGACCTGGCCTTTGCTCACTTGATCGCCTTCTTTAACCAATAATTCGGTGAGTTTACCCGAACCTTCGGAGGCCACATTATTTTGATGCATGGCTTCAAAGACGCCCAAATAAGAGTATGCGCTTTCAAAGTTGTGCATTTGGGGTAGGTCTGTATCGACCAAAACCGCTGCTTCCATGTCGTGGATATAGATTTTCTTTTTGGCTTCTTTTGAATTCGAAAGGAGTTTGAAAATGGTGAGCCCCAACAGAGCTACAACCGCAAGAGAGATAAAAATGATGCGTTTCATGAGTTGTTATTTGATATTTCCGTTTGATTTTAAGTAGTCGAGTTCTGCCTGACGCAAGGCGACATAGGCGGCCACCACACCAGTCTGGGCTTGCTCAAGAGCAGTTTGCGCTTGAATTAGGTCATTGGTTCCGATGAGGCCTTCAGAGAATTTAAGGCTCGCATGTTGGTGCACGGCCTCAGCGAGTTTAAGTTGCTCTTTGGAGATTTCGAGCGCATTTGCCTTTACGTCAATAAGGCGTTTGTTTTGATCGATTTGCAATTGCAACTGTTGTTGAACGAGTGCTGTTTTGGCCTCGAGTTGTTCTTGCTTGAGTGCATTCACCGCAGCTTTGTGGTGTTTGTCAAGTCCGTCAAAAAGATTCCAATCGACGCGCAAACCAACAAAAGCACCATCAATTCCTGTTCTGAAATCCGTTTCAGGGTTCATGTTGACGTTATATTGATAAATTCCATAAAAGTTGACATTCGGCAAATACCCCATCTTGATACCTTTGGCTTCTTCTTGGGTCATGAGCTTTTGTTGTTCGAGCAATTGAAGCGCAAATAAATTGCTTGCGTTTTGATCCACTAAAATTGATTTTTGAACCATTTGATCCGTTTGCAAACTGATTTTGGATTTAGGATCGGCACCTATCAGGATTTTGAGCAGGTCTTCGAGCTGGCTTTGTGTGGCAAGTAAATTGGCTTGTGTATTTTCTAAATTCAAGCGATTGATGCGAATTTTATCGGCTTCTGTCTGAACGAGCATCCCTTGACCCACCATCAAATCCATGTTCTTGAGAATCCGATTGGCATAAGAAATATTGCTATCTATAAATTGAAGTTGCTGATAAAGACCTTGCAAAATAAAGAATGTATTGGCTACTTGGTATTTGACATCTTGAATGGTCATGTCCCTTTGGATCTTGACGATTTCGCTGTTGATGCGCAAAGCGGCCAAACCATAATTGACTTGCGAGTTGAACAAAATTTGGTTGAGCTGAACAGTATTGCTCAAAACAATTGGAACTCCGAACTTCACTTCGGCAAAAGTCCCGGCAGGGCCACCGAAAAACTGCGCAGGAACTACCTGACCTGGAATAACGGCATTGTAACGGTAGTCGCCAGAGAAATTCAAGGACGGTAGGCCAAATCATAAGATTGGGCATGGGCCGACAAGCCAAAAAGAAGGCTCAGCAGACCACCGGAGAACAGGTTTTTCATTTTCATGCTTTTGGGTTTGATATAAATAGATAATTGGTAATGAGTTCTTTGACAATTTCTTTGTGTTTTTTGAGGTCTTCATCAAATTCTTCGGTGCTTATGCCGTGAAATTGTTTGGTCAATTTTTTGGACATAAAAGGGTAATGAACATTCGACATCAGGAGCATGGTTACATTGCGAATACTGACATCTCTGATCTCGCCCCTGGCTTTTGCTTGCTCAAATTGCTCAAAAATGCCTGTATTGGCTATTGGCTCTAAAAAATGTGAGGGCATTGGCGCATCTGTTTTGTTCTGATGCAAAGACTGTAAAATGAACATGGGAAGCTCAGGATGCTCCATGAAAAAATCAAATTCTTTATCGATGAGTTGTGAGACTTTTTCTTTGAGGCTGAGTTCAGAGCTAAAAACGGCAATCATGGATTGCAGAAAGTCGCTCATGGCACCTTCAAAGATGAGTTCGAAGAGTTTTTCTTTGGAGCGAAAATAGTAATTGAGCAGCGCCACATTGCTGCCTACTTCTTTGGCGATATCGCGAACCGAACAGCCATCGAAGCCTTTGGTCATGAAGACTTTTTTGGCTGCCGCCTTTATTTTTTCTTCTGTACTTTGATCTCTTTTCATGGGTTGTTTTGCGCAAAGGCGCTGCAAAGTTAAACACTCTTTTTAAACAAATGTTTAAGAACCTTGAAAAAATTAAACAATTGTTTAAATTTTGGCAAGTTCAAGGCGTTTTTGTTACTTTGAAAGATGAAGTTTGCATTCATTTTCGCCTTTATTCTTCCGACTTTAGTTTTCTCTCAACAAACCGCATGGTTTGCCGACGCCAAATTGGGAATTTTCATTCATTGGGGTATGTATGCCGTCGATGGAACCTCGGAGAGTTGGGCCTTTCACAACAGAACTGTGCCCTATAAACAGTACATGAGCCAGATGAAGGGCTTTACCGCCGAAAACTACAACCCCATAGCATGGGCACAGCTCATCAAAGAAAGCGGCGCCAAGTATTGCGTGATCACCACCAAGCACCACGACGGCCTTTCGCTCTACGATACGAAGTTCAAAACACCACAAGCACCCAAAGAAAAAAACTGGGACCCTAAATACCCTTTGAGCACCATTTACCAAACACCAATTAAAAAAGATGTCATTTCCCCTCTTTTCCAAGCATTAGAAAAAGAAGATATCAAAAAAGGAGCGTATTATTCGCTACTAGATTGGTCTTCCAATGATTACCCAGGTTTTTATAAAGATTCGAGTCGCTATCAACTCAAAGACGACTCGCTTCGGTGGTCTCATTTTTTAAAGTTCATGCACGGGCAAATTGCTGAAATCAATACGCAATTGAAACCAGACCTTTTTTGGTTCGACGGCGATTGGGAACACTCCGAAACAGAATGGCAGGCGGCAAAAATTGATTCGATCATTCATCAGTCTAATCCGAACGCCATCTTGAATGGTCGACTGAAATCTTACGGAGATTACGACACGCCCGAACAAAACATGCCGATTATTCACCCTGAGCGCAACACTTGGGAGCTCTGCCTCACCACCAACGACAATTGGGGCTATCGCCCCCAAGACCACAACTTCAAAAGCCATTTTGAGCTACTGAGTATTTTCACGGAATGCCTTGGCATGGGCGGCAACTTGCTTTTAGATATTGGACCAAAAGCAGATGGCAGTATTCCTTCGGAG
>JAJTGF010000055.1:18367-21266 GCA_021299335.1 Cryomorphaceae bacterium | reverse complement strand
TTAAGATACTTTTAACCTTTGGGTGGTCTAAACGAAAAGAACCGAGCGCTTGTGTAGGACAAAGCGTTATGCCAATTTGCTGATAAGCCTTGAAAACCAATTCTGAACAATACATTTCTTTGTCAGACCAATTGAAGCCGAGGTCATAGTGTTTATTGAGCTGGGTTTTCAAGTAGCTCTTCATGGTTGTTAATTCTGCGCCGCTTAGATTGTGATCTTTCAGTCGGTAAACAGCAAATTTTTGGTCTTCTCCGCTGGCAATCCAGTCTTCGAGTTTGCGCACGCCAACAGGTTCAATAGCCTCAAATACATAGGGTTTACCTTCTACATAAAAGATGATGCCGCAATGCGAAAAATAAGAATTGGTGGCGAGTTGCACTGCCGTGCTTTGAGGTGAGGCGCTGTGCTGAAAAATGAGATCCCCGTCTCTATATTTTTGAGTACAAGCGCAAAAAGACAAAAAGAGCAGGCAAGAGGTGAGGAGAATACGCATGATAAAGAGTTTAGTAAGAACCATTATATCTTCTCAAAAACCATTCCGCAACTAACAAAGCGCTGAGTAGCAACAAAAGCAATAAAAAGTCGAGTAGTGGGTCAAATTGGTGGCTTTCTGTTCTGATCGCCACTAAATCATCGTTTTTCTCGAGGCGGTCAATTAATCGGTTGTAGTCTTGGAGTGCAAAGACTTTGGCATCAGTTTGATCTGCAAGTTGGAGAAGGGTGCTGTGTCTTGCAGCAGATTCAAGTTGTTCGAGGTCGATGTCTTCTACGATGAATGCACCTGTTTTGACATATTTTTTTTGGTTGTGCGTCGTGCTGGCCTTCCAATAGTAACGTCCGGCTTTGAGTTTTCCAAGCTGTTGTTGATAGAATTCACCTTTCGTAGAAAAGTTGCCCTTGCGGAGTTTTTTGTGTTCAAAATCGAGTTCCCATGAAATTTTTGGACTGGTAATGGCTTGCATGGCCTCGTTGTAAAAACTGGCATTAAGGATGCAGTTGTCTGAGCTTGTGAGTTTTTTGGGTGCTTGGACGCGCAATCCGCTTCCTTCTTTTTTAACGAGTAAATAGGCGCAAATTTCACCTACAAAAGCGTCGAATGCCCTGTGATCTTGTTTTTTAAGAAAAGAGACCATCCGCCAGCGCCACAGGCCCTCGCCAAGTAAACAAGCGTGGCGTTGTTGGTTGCGCTCGTTAAACGTCAGTAACGGAGTGTTTTTTTGAAGATTGCCAACGCGCTGTGTCAACAAAACTTGCGTACCAGCACTGGCTCTTGCTTCTCCAAAACGCTTGGTGAGTGGTGGTAGATTTGGAGCCAAACTAAGCCATTCTTGATCTGGCTGGTACAACGCAAAGCCTGGGTTCGGACTGGCTTGAATTTCTTCGAGCTGTTGGCGCAAATCAAGTTGAAGTCCAAGCTGTAATTTGCTGGCAATTTGTTGGTCGGTTTGCGTGCCAAGAATGGTCCAGATAGGGATTTTTTTTGTTTGTAAACTTTCCAAAAACTCGCTTGAAAAACCTTTGCCTGGATCGTGCCAAATAACGAGGTCGAGGGTGTGAACAGGAATGCTTCTTAGATCATTGCTGTATTTGACTAACACTTCGTAATTTTCATTTCCAGCGAGTGCTTGTTGCAGCGCAGCGATGTCCGGGTGGGGTGCATGGCTGTAGAGTAAAATTTTGCTGCGGCTATCGATGACCTCGATGTAGACGGTGCGGGTATTGTTTTGATAAGTGAACTCTCCCGCGATTTTTTGAACCACAATTTTGTATTCGTGAATGCCGGGTTTCTTTGCTTTGAGTTCAAACTGAAGGGTGAGTTGGCTGCTGCGTTGGCTCGGAAGTTCGCTGCTTTGCGAGGCGATTTTTTTACCATCTTCATAGAGGTCGGTTCGAATGGTTTTGGAGCCAAGGCGCTGTGCCTCCAAATCAATTTCAATGGTAAAATTGTTATTGAGAAAAACGAGGTCATTGTAGGCGGTATTGGCCACTATTAAATCTTTTTTGAGGGCGGTGTCTCCGACCGCTAAACTGTATACAGCAGTGAGCGGTAGGTTTTCGGCGCTGTACATCGGATGTCCACCAACGTTATAATTGCCATCAGAAATGAGCACCACTGCGCCTAAATTTCGATTGATGAATTGATTGGCGGCTTGTTCGAACGGAAGCTCCATGTTGGTTTGTCGATCGGTGAAACCTTGCTTAGGTGGCTGAAGATTTTTACCGAAATCCCAGGTTTGCAGTTCAAAGCGTCCTGCTAATTTTTCTTGAAGTTTGGTTTGGTAAGCCGCGATTCTTTTCGCGATCAGCGGGCTTTCTTTATAATTATTCATCGAGGAGGAGCGGTCGATGAGCGTCAGGACAATGGGTTTTTCCGTGTCAAACTGCGTTTGTTCGAAGAGCAGCCCTAAAAGTAAGCAAGCGATGAGGGCTAAACTCAATGTGCGCAAGCTGAAAAGGATGATGCGGAGTTGTTTTGATTTAGTGCTTAACCATGCTTCTTTCTGATAAAACAGGTAGCTGATGAGACCCGAAACCATAAAAATAGGGATGATCCACCACAAAGAATAAGAAGATAGCAAATGCATAGGCCAAAAATACATACATTTTTACTTAAATTCGTGGCTCAAAAACAATCAACATGTCAAAAACAGTTTATATTCTTTCGGCAGTTCGCACCCCAATGGGCTCTTTTATGGGTGCTTTTTCAACTGTATCTGCTACTCAACTTGGAGCTACCGCAATACAAGGTGCACTTCAAAAAGCGCAATTGGATCCGTCTTTAGTAGATGAAGTTTTTATGGGCAATGTCCTTCAAGCCGGTGTTGGCCAAGCTCCTGCTCGTCAGGCGGCATTGGGTGCTGGATTGGGTAAAAATGTACCTTGTACAACAGTTAATAAA
>JAJTGF010000055.1:0-18333 GCA_021299335.1 Cryomorphaceae bacterium | reverse complement strand
CCTTGTACAACAGTTAATAAAGTTTGTGCTTCTGGCATGAAATCAATTATGCTCGGTGCTCAGAGCATTCTCGCTGGTGATAACCATGTTGTAGTTGTTGGTGGCATGGAAAACATGTCCCAAACGCCACATTACCTCGATGGCCGCAACGGCACCAAGTTTGGCAATATTGGTTTGCTCGATGGCATCACTAAAGATGGTTTGCTCGATGTTTACAGCAAAGTACCGATGGGCAATTGCGCTGAGTTGTGTGCTGAGAAATACGAAATCACTAGAGCAGATCAAGATGCTTTTGCGATCAATTCTTACCAACGTGCAGCCGCAGCCTGGCAAGCGGGTCGTTTTGCCGACGAAGTGGTAGGTGTTTCTGTTCCGCAACGCAAAGGAGACCCCATTCTTGTGCAAGAGGACGAAGAATATAAAAATGTTTTTCTCGATAAAATCCCTTCGTTGCGCCCAGCATTTGACAAAGAAGGTACCATAACAGCAGCCAATGCGTCTACACTCAATGACGGAGCTTCTGCGCTCATTCTTGTTTCAGAGGAAGCAGTAGCAAAATACAATTTGAAGCCAATTGCCAAAATTGTTTCATACGCCGATGCTGCGCAAGAGCCAGAATGGTTCACTACTGCGCCTTCATTGGCCATTCCAAAAGCGCTCGATAAAGCAGGTCTATCCATTTCAGACATCGATTACTGGGAGCTCAATCAGGCATTTGCAGTGGTTGGTTTGGCAAACATGAAAATCCTTGGACTCGACCCAGAAAAAGTAGATGTCAATGGAGGTGCAGTGGCACTCGGACATCCACTTGGGAATTCAGGTTCGCGCATCATTGTTACGCTACTCCATGTACTCAAACAAAACGGAGCAAAGCGCGGTGCGGCCGGAATTTGCAACGGTGGCGGTGGTGCATCGGCCATGGTTGTAGAACTCGTATAGCACCTTAATCAGGACACAAGTGAAGCACGGTGACATATTGCCGTGCTTTTTTTATATTTAACCATGCGTTTGTTTTTCATTTTAAGCCTTGCTTTCAACGTTTTTTTTAGCACGGCGCAGCAAGATCCACATCTTTTTGTCAGGCCCTTTATTGGGACTGCTGAGGCTGGACATACCTATCCCGGCGCCACTGTTCCTTTCGGTGCCGTTCAATTGAGCCCAGATACCGACACCATACCTTTTGCCGTAGCTGGTCAATACCAGCCGGAAGTCTATCGTTATTGCGCAGGTTATCAGTACAAAGATTCGAGTATAGTTGGCTTTTCGCACACGCATTTCAGCGGAACAGGACACTCCGATTTGGGCGATATTTTGATCATGCCCAATCGCGGTGTTGTTCAATGGAATCCAGGAACGGCGCAAGCGCCCGAAAAAGGTTACCGTTCTACCTACCATCATGACGAACAAGCGCAACCCGGTTATTATGGCGTCCACTTAGATGAAGTGGGGGTCGATGTCGAACTAACGACCACCAAACGCGTGGGCGTTCACAGATACCGACTTCAGGATAGTGATTCCGCGCATTTTGTCCTGGACCTCACTCATGGCATCTACAACTACGAAGGAAAAAATGTTTGGTGTTTTTTGCGCGTTGAAAACGATACGCTCTTAACAGGCTATAAACAAACGAACGGCTGGGGCAGAACCCGCACCATTTATTTTGCGATTGCCTTGTCAGTTCCATTGACTAGTTATCAAATAAAAGACTTGAAACCAGCTATGTATAAAGGATTCTGGCGGAAATTTGACACCGAACATCGCTTTGCAGAAGGAGCAGGGCAGGGGCTAAAGGCAGCGCTCTTTTTTGGAGCGGTAAATGAAGTTGAATTTAGAGTGGCGCTCTCGGGTGTTTCTATTGAAGGTGCCCTCGGCAACCTGGTTTCAGAGGCCCCAATTGCAGGATTCGACACCTACCGAACGGCGGCTGAAAAAGAATGGGACAACGCCTTTTCAATCATCAAAGACGTTTCTTTTCTTCATTATCAAGATCAAATTACATTTTACACTGCATGGTACCATAGTCTGATTGGATCGACGCTTTTTATGGACGTAGATTCGAGTTACCGAGGTTTGGATCAACGCATTCACAAAGCCGAAGGCTTTACCAATTACACTACTTTTTCGCTGTGGGATACGTATCGCGCTGAACAGCCTTTTTTAAATCTTTTTTACCCAAAGGTAAATGCCGATATGATCGAATCAATGCAGCAGCATTATTCCCAAAGTGTGCATCATATGTTGCCTGTTTGGTCACATTACGCCAATGAAAATTGGTGCATGATTGGCTATCATGCTGTCTCGGTAATGGCAGATGCAGTGGTAAAGCAAAATCCCTATTTGCGAGATCCCGAACGATTTTTGTGGTCTGCTGTTGAGACTTCTAACCAACGCTTTTACGAGGGCCTCGGTGCTTATCTCGACTTAGGATACGTACCCGAAGATCAAAGCGGAAGCTCTGTCTCGAAGACTTTAGAATATGCCTATGACGATTGGTGTATTGCACAAATGGCCACAGTTTTTAAGCAGGATAGTGTGGCACAGCTTTACAACAAGCGCGCACAAAATTTTCAAAACGTTTTTGATGTGCAGACTGGCTTTATGCGTCCGCGGCTAAGCAACGGAAACTTCAAAACATCTTTTGACCCACTAGACACCCACGGTCAAGGTTTTATTGAAGGAAATGCTTGGAATTACAGTTTTTATGCGCCCCAAGCACCTCAGAATTTGATCGAGCAAATGGGGGGTGAGGCGCGTTTTGTGGCGCATTTGGATTCGCTTTTCACGATGTCGCTTCCCGATCGTTATTTTGCAAATACGGAAGACATCATGCGTTCGGGAATCATTGGCAATTATGTCCATGGAAATGAACCCTCTCATCACATTCCTTATTTCTACAATTTTACGACTCAACCCTGGAAGACCCAGGCCGCCACTCGTATGATACTCCGCGAGCAATACAGCCTGAACTCAGAGGGTATGGGTGGCAACGATGACTGTGGCCAAATGAGCGCTTGGTATTTATTTTCTGCGCTGGGTTTGTATCCATTTGCACCGGGTTCAGCCAATTATGCCCTCACTGCGCCACTGGTAAAGGAGGCGACAATCCAATTAGATGGCCAACATCTATTGCAGATTGTGACTGAAAACAATTCGGATCAAAACGTGTATATCCAATCGGTATATTGGAACGGTAAGCGGCTTTCGAAGCCTTTTATTTCTCATCTAGACCTGATTCAAGGAGGAGAGCTTCATTTTGTAATGGGCCCGAAACCTTCAAAAAAAGCTTTTATTGTATCCAAAACAAATTAAAGGCAGGCGTGTTTTAAAAACATGTACCAACTTAAAAGAACGCAATTTATTCCTGCAGATTTACAAACCTGCTGGGACTACTTCTCTTCACCTTTGAACCTCAAAGAAATCACACCGCCTTCGATGGGCTTTATCGTCAAATCAGAGGTGCCAGAAAAAATGTACGAAGGCCTGATGATCGCATATACGGTGAAGCCCCTAGCTGGGATTCCAATGAATTGGGTGACCGAAATCAAAACTGTTAAAGACTTGGCATTTTTTGTCGACGAACAGCGTGTTGGCCCTTATAAAATTTGGCACCACGAACACCATTTCAAAGCTGTTGCAGGTGGTGTAGAAATGACGGATATCGTGACTTATGTGCTGCCACTTGGTATTCTCGGAAGATTCGTCCATCCTTGGTTAGTCAAACCCAAACTGGAGCAAATCTTCTCTTATCGTTTTGACAAGGTGGTCGAGATTTTTGGCTGACATTTATTGCGGTTAGCGCACATATTCTTTGTAACTTGAACACATGAACAACGAACCCATCATTGAAATCAGGGGCTTGCAAAAAAACTTCGGTTCTTTCACGGCAGTGAAGGACGTAAGCTTTACAGTCAATAAAGGAGACGTATTTGGTTTTTTAGGTCCGAATGGCGCGGGAAAAAGCACCACGATGCGCTGCATGCTCTCCTTGATCAAGCCAAATGCTGGACAAATCCATATTTTTGGCAAAAATCTTTTTGAAGAGCGCAATGCTATTTTAGCCAAAGTGGGCAGCATTGTCGAAAAGCCAGATTTCTATAAATACTTATCAGCACTCAAGAATCTAGAGATTTTTGCACGCATATCGGGTGCAGCCGTTAGTCAAAAAACAATCTATGAAACCCTCGAATTTGTCGGTTTATCGGGTCGCGAGAAAGACAAAGTGGGCGGTTTTTCGCACGGGATGCGTCAGCGCTTGGGTATCGCACAAACTTTATTGCATCAGCCGGAGCTGATTATTTTAGATGAGCCCACCACAGGTCTGGATCCGCAGGGGATCATCGAGGTTAGAGACCTCATTTTGCGCCTCAAACACGAGCAAAACAAAACCGTAATTTTGTCATCGCATCAATTGGCAGAAATTGAGCATGTGGCCAATCGCATGGTCATCATCAATAAAGGGCAAACGATCATCGAAGGATCCGTTTCCGAACTCATGAACGCCCAAGAGACCATACTCGCTATTGAACTTCTGAACAAAGGTCAGCAGGCGCTAGAGTTCCTTCAAGGTAAATTCTCTGCAGGTAAGGCCGTCTTGATTTCTCCCAAAAAACTAGAATTGACCATCGAGCGAAACTTAGTTCCAACGCTCAATGCCTCATTAGTCAATGCCGGATTTGAAGTCGTCGCCTTAGAGCCGAAGCGCACGCTCGAAGATTTTTTCATTCAAATGACCCAATCGTAATGCTCTGGAAAAACACCTACAACGAATTCATTAAAATCTTAGCTAAGCCCAGGAGTTACATTGGTTTGGCGGCCCTGACTTTACTGATTTGCATCATTTTATTTGCCATGAAGGCAGACGGACGCATGTATATTTCGTTTGTCACAGCCTCTTTTGAACAAACGCTGTCTTTCAACGGCAATATCCTCAATGGCAACCTTATTGCATTTATTGTCCTGCAAATGCTCATTGTGCACATCCCGCTTTTGGTTGCGCTCGTAACAGGCGACCTCCTTTCCGGAGAAGCCGCTATGGGGACGCTGCGCATGTTGCTCACCAAACCAATAAGTAGGTCTCAGGTGGTGCTTTCCAAACTAATTGCCGCAGCAGTTTACACCTTTATTCTGGTTATTTGGATGGGTTTTCTAGCATTGATGGTGGGGCGTTGGGTTTTCGGAAGCGGTGACCTGATAGTCCTGAATTCAGATGGTTTGGTCATTCTCAACGACGCCGACGTGCTATGGCGCTATGGACTGGCATTCTTGGTCGCTTATTTAGCACTCCTTACAATTGCCACGCTCTCGGTTGCCTTCTCTGCCTTTGCCGACAACTCCATCGGTCCAATTGTCTCTACGATGGCAGTGATCATCCTTTTTACAATCATAGGGTCTCTAGATGTCTCCGTTTTTGATTCCGTAAAACCTTGGCTCTTTACGACTCATATGGCCTCTTGGCGCTCTTTCTTCAATGATCCCGTTCCGTGGTCAGCTATTTGGGAGTCCATTTGGATACTACTGGCCCATAACATTCTTTTTGTCGCTATCGCACTCATTCAATTCCAACGCAAAGACATCACCTCATGAAGCACTTATTTTTCATTTCTATTTTACTGACACATTTTATATCTCGTGCGCAGGATGCCAACGAGCTTGTTAAAGCTGTTCGGATCAAACTGGAAAAAGTGACTGACTACAGCGCCAATGTGCACATCAAAGCGCAAGTTCCCATGATTAAAATTGACGAAGTAGATGCGCAAGTTTTTTACAAGCAACCCAATCAAATGAAAGTGGAGTCGAAGGGCATCGCTATTTTACCCAAACAAGGGCTCGGGGAGCTCAATAACTTCTTGACCAACGAAAAAGCTTATACATGTGCGCTCAACGGATATAAAATGCTAGGTGATGTCAAGACGGCTGTTGTATCGGTTTTGCCGCTCACCGAAAATTCAGATGTGATTTTAGTCAAATTATGGATAGATCCTGTCAAAGACCTCATTCTTCAATCGCAAATTACCAGCAAAAGCAATGGCACCCTAGATGTCGATTATTTTTACGGCGACCAAGCTAAATACGGATTGCCCTATAAAATGATCTTTACAATTGATGTCAAGAAATTCAAGTTGCCCAAAAGCGTGGCGGCAGATCTACATATGACCTCGATTAAGGAGGTGTCAAAGGCTGTGGTGTAGGTTGTCTTGAGCCCGTTGTTTGGGGTATTTAATTCCCAATAAAATAGTGAATAATTGGTGTTGCCATTGTTGAGGCAATAAAAAGTCGTGTCTAAGGCGCCATAAAAATCTTGCGCCGTGCTTGGGCAACAACTCAAGCAAGCTGTTAATCCTTCTTGTTTGATGTACCTGAAATGATCAATTGCGCTGGGGTTGTTATTTTTGAAATGAATTTTGGCCCAAGACATGGCTTTGGTTGAGAGGTTCACCTCGTTGGGGTTTTTGATACTGAGTTCTGAATAGTATACCTCTTTTTCGATCGGGAAATACAATGCCTTATTGACACGTAAAATATAGCGTTCCATTTTTTCTCGTGGAACTTTGAATTCGTAAGTGCCGTTTGCAGGAAGGGTAACACTCTCGACAAGAAGTTCATCCGAAGTTCCAATTGGTACTTTATATAAGCTCAAGGTGGCATTTTGCAATCCTTGGTTAAAGGTAGCGTCTAAGACGGTTCCCTTGAAGACAAATTCTCCGGTTCCTTTCTCACAGGAAAAAAGCAAAATGAAAAAAATGAAGAGATAACTTAAGCGTTCCATGCTGAAAGTAGATGCATTTTTTCTGTTGGCACAAAAAGGTAATCGCCACCCGCGTGCGTATTTTGTTCTTCTTTACAAAATTGTTTTTCGAGTCCGCAACGGCGGTATTGCAATTTTTCAAAGAAATCAAACAAGACACTCTCATTTTTAGGGTCAATTTCTAGTTGGACCACCGGTCGTTTGTCTTGTAGGGTGTCTTGGAGCAGTTCAAAAACCTCCCATTCGTGCCCTTCGATATCGCATTTGATGTAATCGATGCGCTCGAAAGTATGGAAGAAGTCGGTGGTGTTTACCATTTGCACTGTTTGCGTACGTTCGGTGGTGGTTTTTTCTTCAGGGCGCATAATGTGCGGAAGGCCTGTGCGCAACATCCCGTTGGTTTGGGGGAGTACCATGGTGATGCTACCTGCTGCTCGTCCAAGTGCTACATTGTGGAGTTCAACGTTTTCTTGGTGTCCAATAAAGTGATCGAGAACCGCATGAAATTGGGGCAGAGGCTCAATGGCGATGACCTTCCCTTGGTGGGCGAGACGTGCAAAGTTTTTTGCAAAATAACCCAGGTTGGCGCCAATATCAATGACCACAAAATCAGGTTTGATGATGCGCTTCACGAAATAATGGAATTTGAAGGCTTCTTTGTGCTTGAGTAAGCCTAGACGATACAGCAGATAAAAGAACCGATGCAAGGTAAACAAGTAGGCCCTTTCGGGTAAAATCATGTAAAGCAATTTCTTCATGCAGATTCTTTATTCAAAAGTACAATTATTTCTATTTTTAGCCTATGAAATTTGCACTCATCATCGCTTTTGTAGTTTGGTCGAGCACTCAACTATCCGCACAACTCCAACTCGAGCAAATCATGAAAGGCCCGGGCTTTGTGGGTGCTTTGCCAGAGTCTCCTCAATGGTCTGTTGATGGTCGTTATATCTACTACACCAAAAAATTTCCGGATTCGCTTCAGAAATCCTACTTCAGTTACGATCTCGAATCTGGCCAAACGACTTTAGTAGATGCAGCGACATGGCAAGCGCGCTGGTCTTGGACTCCAGGTGCTGGAAGGCTCAATGAAATCCGAATTCGCGATGAGAAATTAGAATGCCTCAACGCGCAAACCAAGCAAATCAAGTCTTATCCTTTGTTTACAGACTCATTTTGGAATTTACAACTTCAAAATAAGCCTCAAATGGTTGTTTTTCAGCAGGGGCAAAGTTTGTTTCTATTTGATGTGCAAAATGGGGTGGTCAAACAACTCATGAGTTATCAAAAAGCGCCAGCTCCAAAGCCGAATCAAACAGCTTTAGCGGAGGCCGAATTGGCTTTTTTTGAAAGTGAGCGCAAAAAACAAATACAAAGCACTTTGTTTGATGAGCCCCAAATAAAAGGCTTGCCTTTTGAACCCAATGCTGCTTTACAACTAGATCCGACTGCACGATATGTTTTGATTAAAAAAGAAGTAGAACACGATTCCAAGCGCACCGAAGTCCCGCATTTCATTGCCTCCGATGCCCATGTTTACAGCGAGCAATCAAGAGCTAAAGTTCAGAATGAAGAGCCTTCCCAGTCACTCTATTTACACGATTTGAAATCCGACACGCTCGTCGAGCTCGACTTTTCTCAACTAAGTCAGATGGGGTCTTCAGAAAGAGGTTTGTTTTTACATCCCGTTATTTTTGCAAAAACCAAACCCTTAGCGCTGATGGATATCCGCAGTGCCGACAACAAAGACCGCTGGATTGTCGCCATCAATTTACAAACGCAAAGCATTCAAGAACTTGAGCACCAACACGACAGCGCCTGGATTGGTGGCCCAGGTATTTCTTCTTGGAATATGGAAACGGGCACGCTTGGTTGGCTCAAAGATGCTGCGGTCATTTATTTTCAGTCGGAGCAAAGTGGATTTTCCCACTTGTATTCGATGGATATATCGACCAAATCAAAAATGGCCCTAACATCAGGTAGTTATGAAGTTCACGACGTGCAGTTATCTAAGGATAGTACGGCTTTTTACCTGAGCACCAATATGCTGCATCCCGGGACGCGCAATTATTATAAATTAGATTTAAAGACGTTCCAACTCAAACCCTTGCTATCCGAACAGGGCGCTTATGAAGTACAGCTTTCGCCAGATGAGAAGCAATTGGCCTATCGTTTCAGTACGAGTACCCAACCTTGGGAACTTTTTACTTGTTCGGTTAAGCTGCTGAAAGCCCCCATTCAACTTACCCATTCAACAACTGAGGCCTTTCGTGCCTACAATTGGCAAAAACCCGAGGTCTTGAGTTTCAAAGCCTCTGATGGCGTTTCCGTATTTGCCCGACTTTATGAACCCAAAAGCGCATTAAAGAACGGCGCGGCTGTCTTATTTGTACACGGCGCTGGTTATTTGCAAAATGCACATCATTACTGGAGTCATTACCATCGAGAATACATGTTTCATCAAATGCTCTTAGAGAAGGGCTACACCGTACTCGACGTCGATTACCGTGCCAGTGAGGGCTATGGCCGCGACTACCGCACTGCTATTTATCGGCATATGGGTGGCCGAGATTTGGAAGATTTCAAAGATGCCAAAGATTTTCTTGTTGCTAATTATGGCATCAACCCTTCAAAAGTGGGTATTTACGGTGGTTCTTATGGCGGTTTTATCACGCTCATGGCGCTGTTTACCAAACCTAATGAATTCGCTTGCGGAGCCGCTTTGAGGTCTGTTACCGATTGGGCCCATTACAATCATGAGTACACCACAAATATCTTGAACACGCCAGCCGCAGACCCAGAGGCTTATCGCCAAAGTTCACCAATCTATTTTGCAGAGGGCTTACAAGATCCTTTGCTCATCTTGCACGGCATGATAGACGACAATGTGCAGTTTCAAGACGTCGTGCGGCTCAATCAACGCCTCATCGAACTCGGTAAGAAGGATTGGTGGATGGCGCTTTATCCGGTGGAGCGCCACAGCTTTGAATACAGTTCCTCATGGACCGATGAATACCGTCGTATTTTAGAATTGTTTGAAACCTATTTAAAGTAAACTTATGGCGCTCAGCACCAGATTTCTAGCAGAAAAAGAGCAAATGTTGGCTCATCTTGATGTATTGCAAGAATTGTATCCGTCCTTAACGCACGAGCAATATGACCAAGAGTTGGAGCTCATGTTGCCACATAACTATGGGCAATTAGCGGTGTTTGATGACGAACACTGCGTCGCAATCTGCGGTTTTTGGATTGGAAACAAACTCTGGATTGGTAAATATCTTGAACTTGACAATATTGTGGTTTGTGAAGCACAACGCAGCAAAGGCTTAGGGGAACTCATTTTCAAAGTACTGGAGCAAAAGGCAAAGGAAGAAAACTGCAATATGCTGGCCTTAGACTCTTACACTTCTAATTTCAAGGCGCATAAATTTTTCTACAACCAAGGGTTTGCACCAAAAGGTTTCCATTTCATTAAGTTATTAAACGAAAAAGCAGTGCGTTGAGCACTGCTTTTTGTTCATCTAATAGTTCACTTCGATTAATGACCTTTCGCTGCTAAATAACGCTCAGCATCCAAAGCAGCCATACAACCTGTGCCGGCTGCTGTAATGGCTTGGCGGTAAGTTTTGTCTGCGGCATCGCCAGCAACAAAAACCCCAGCTACGTTTGTTTTGCTTGTTCCGGGTTGGGCATATTTGATGTATCCGGTTTCATCTAAATCGATGTAGTCTTTGAAAACCTCTGTATTGGGTTGGTGACCAATTGCCACAAAAAAGCCAGTACAAGGAATCTCTGACTCTTGATTATTGGAGCGATCAATCAGTCGGACACCCGTTACCAACTGACCATCTCCCAAAACCTCGAGTGTTTCTGAATTGAAACGAATATCGATATTTGGGGTGTTTTTGACGCGGTCTGCCATGATTTTGGAGGCGCGAAATTCATCGCGACGAACCAACATGGTCACTTTCGTGCAGAGTTTAGAGAGGTAGTGCGCTTCTTCGCAGGCGGAATCGCCGGCTCCGACAATGACTACTTCTTGATTGCGGTAAAAGAAGCCATCGCAAACTGCACATGCAGAAACGCCTCCACCCAATTTAAGGTAATGTTGTTCGCTTTCCAAGCCAAGGTACTTGGCAGATGCACCTGTAGAAATGATAATCGTATCGGCATGGATTTCGTGGCCGTCTTCGGTCCAGCATTTGTGAACAGGTCCGGAGAAGTCTACGCGCGTAATAAAGCCTGAACGCACGTCTGTCTCGAAGCGCTTGGCTTGCGCTTCCAATTGAAGCATCATTTCTGGGCCAGTTATGCCTTCTGGATAGCCCGGGAAGTTCTCGACTTCGTTGGTAGTAGTGAGTTGGCCTCCGGGTTGCATCCCTTGATACATCACAGGTTTCATGTCTGCTCTAGCAGCGTAAATTGCAGCGGTGTAGCCCGCAGGGCCCGAACCGATAATCAGGCAAGAAATGCGTTCAATCTGACTCATAAAAAATATTTTGAGCAAAATTAATGCTTTGTGCTGTGTTTCACTCTAACTAAAAAGACATTGTTTTAAACGATTTCTCCACAATGTAACTTTTCAACAAGATTTCCGTCTGCTGAAAATAAAATGTACTTTCGTTTTATTAAACATTTTTACTCATGACTAGAAACTTCATTTTATTTTCTTTTGTGGGCCTTTCCTTGGTGTCTTTTGCTCAAAAAAGCGAGACAGAAGGTCCTGAAAACCTCAACTGGTACCTCAAAGACCCTAAGGCCGACGGCGTCTACGGAACAGGAGCTACCAAAGCCTATGAAATGCTCAATGCAGCTGGCAAAAAATCGACAACCGTCATTGTTGCCGTCATTGACTCCGGTGTAGAAACCGATCACCCAGACTTAAAAGACGTTATTTGGGTCAACGAAGACGAAATTCCAAACAACGGTATCGACGACGATAAGAATGGCTACATCGACGACGTCAATGGCTGGTCATTTTTAGGTGGTCCGACGGAAGACATTGATCAAGAAGCGCTAGAACTTGCGCGCATGTATCGCACTGAGTCAGCTTATTTCAAAGGTAAAAAAGCGGAAGACATCCCAACCTCAGAATTGGCTCGCTTTGCGACCTATGAGAAAATCAAGATGGCTTTCGAAAAAGAAATCGAAGAAAAACAAAGCTCACTTCGCAATATTCGCATGTTGTCAGATTACATGCAGCGCGTAGAACAACAAGCAGGTACTTCCTTTTCAAAAGAAACCAATGCTGCATATGTGCCAACCACTGAAACAGACAAGCGCATTCAAAACCGCATGAAACAAATTTTGGATATGTTGCCTGCCGAACAACTCAGCACTGAGCTTTCAGGTGCGATCAAATCACTAGAGGGTGCCATCGAAATGTCGAAGCGTGACGCAGATTCTATCCGTACCGCTATTGTCGGCGATAACCCAAATGATTTGAGCAGCAAAATTTATGGTTGCAACCGTTACGAAGGCCCAGATGCCATGCACGGCACACACGTGTCGGGTATCATCGCCGCAACGCGTGGCAATGGAATGGGTATTGATGGCGTTGCCGATAACGTCCGCATTATGGTCTTGCGCGCTGTGCCAGACGGAGATGAGCGCGACAAAGATGTTGCCAACGCCATTATTTACGCTGTTGATAACGGTGCAAAAGTGATCAATATGTCTTTTGGAAAATACTGGACACCAAATAAAGACTATGTTGACGCCGCCATTGAGTATGCGCGCAGCAAAGACGTTTTGCTCGTTCATGCAGCAGGTAACGACGCCAAAGACAAAGATGTAGAAGATTCTTACCCTACGCGTCGTTTGAACAACAAAACAATTGCACCTAACTGGATTGAAGTGGGGGCGAGCAGTAGCTCAAAAAGCGGAAAAGACATTCTTGCTAATTTTTCGAATTACGGAGCCACGACCGTAGATTTCTTTGCGCCAGGTGTGGATATCTACTCAACTGTCCCTGACTTTAACTACGAGAATGCCAGTGGTACTTCAATGGCATGTCCTGCAACTGCTGGTGTAGCCGCACTCATCAGAAGTTATTTTCCTGAATTGAGCGCTTCAGAAGTTCGCGAGGTTTTGATGGCCACTACCGCACCTTATAAAAAAACGGTTATCGCACCAAATGGTGAAAAAGCCAAAATGAAAGACCTCTGCATTACAGGTGGTTTTGTCAATGCGGCCAATGCTGTTGCATACCTCCTCGAGAAAAAATAAACACTCTTTTTATTGAGATAGTTGAAAGCCACATGAGTTTCATGTGGCTTTCTTTTTAATTTTGCACAAAACAAAATAGATGTCTTTTAGTCCTTGGCTTGTTGCCATTTTTGCAGTTGTGATTTTTACCATGCTCTTGATCGATTTAGGTGTGGTCAACAAAAAATCTCATCAAATCTCCAACAAGGAGGCCCTGCGTTGGACACTCATCTGGATTGGCCTGTCAATGGGTTTTAGTGCGCTTGTTTGGTGGCAAATGGGCTTTGCAAAATTTGCCGAATACCAATCTGCTTACTGGATCGAAGAAGCACTGTCTGTAGACAACATGTTTGTTTTTATTCTTGTTTTCAAGTTTTTTAAACTCGAAGGCAAGCTCCAACACCGCGTTCTATTTTGGGGCATTATCGGTGCGCTCATTTTTCGTGGTATTTTCATTTTTTCAGGAATCGGCCTGATCAAACTTACCTATCTACCTGCTTTTGAATTATTTGGCTATCAATTTAGCCTCGATCAAGGTGCGCATGCCCAACCCGGCTATTTCTTCAGGCCAAACCTGATCTTGACTATTTTTGGCGCTTTTTTAGTCTATGCGGGCATCAAGTCTTTGTTAGATTCAGAAGATGATGAAGATAAAGATTTCAACCGCAGTATGGGTGCGCGTTTGCTGCGCAAAGTTTTTCCGGTTACCAAAAACTACCACGACGACCGCTTTTTTATCAAGCGTGGGCGCAAAAACATCGCTACCAAATTGTTTTTGGTACTTATGGTGATTGAAACCACAGACCTTATTTTTGCAATAGATTCCATCCCGGCCATTTTTGCCATTGCCCCCAATGACCCACTGATTCTCTATACCTCGAATATCTTCGCCGTTTTAGGATTGCGTTCGATGTATTTCTTGTTGGCGAATTCGATACATATGTTTTCGAAGCTCAAGTACGGCTTGGCGTTCATATTGAGTTTTATTGGCCTCAAAATGCTCATTGCGCCATTTTATCATGTGGAGGCCAGCGTTTCACTTCTCATTGTATTGGGAGCTTTAATTTTGTCGGTTATTGGCTCCTTACTCACCAAAAAGTAAAGATTTGAACCTTACACGATAAATGAAGCGCCTTCTTCGCTTTGGCTAACACCTGTGCGCAACTTCGCGAATAACTCCCGTCCAAATCTAAATTGGCTATTGTCTTTTTGTACAATTGGGCGTGCTATAACCGTTGCAGCATTTAAAACTTCAAGTACGCCGTTCTCACTATCCAAGCGCAAAAGATCACCCGTCTGAATTTTACTGATCAGACCGCCATCGTAAGCTTCAGGTGTGAGGTGAATGGCAGCAGGTACCTTTCCAGATGCCCCAGACATTCTGCCATCGGTAACAAGTCCGACTTTAAAGCCCTTTTTTTGCAAGACCGTTAAAGTAGGAGTGAGGCTGTGTAGTTCTGGCATCCCGTTGAACTTGGGTCCTTGAAAAGGAACTACCGCAATAAAATCGCGCTCGAGCTCGCCCCGTTTAAAGGCGGCAATCAGATCAGCTTGTTCGTTAAAGACAATAGCGGGGGCCTCCACAATGCGGTGTTCTTGCGCCACCGCAGCAGTTTTGATCACGGATCGGCCCAAATTACCTTGCAATAATTTGATACCGCCATCTAAAGTAAACGGATCATTTGCTGGTCGAATGATATTCAAATTCAAAGATTCGCGCGCACCTTCTTCCCAAACGAGTTGGCCATTCGCAATTTTAGGTTCTTTGGTGTAGGCGCTTAATCCTTGGCCGATGATTGATGAGTGGAACAATGGCAGAGAGCTCAGACCTGTCGTCCCAGTTGATGATAATGCCAGCTGCTCGTGCAATGGCAATCAAGTGAATGGTATGGTTGGTCGAGCCTCCGGTGGCCAATAAACCAATAATACCGTTCACAACTGTTTTCTCATTAAACAGATTGGCTAAACTGCGGCTCTTTCCAATTTTGACATTTTCAATGGCCACGCGAACGGCCTCGCGGTTGAGTAAATCGCGAAGTGGGGTATGGGGATTGACAAAGCTCGATCCGGGAAGGTGTAAGCCCATGATTTCCATGAGCATTTGGTTGCTGTTGGCGGTGCCATAAAAGGTACAGGTGCCAGGTGAGTGATAAGAGTCTGATTCTCCTTTGAGAAGTTCTTCTCGTCCGATTTTTCCTTCGGCATAGGCTTGTCTAATAGCCGATTTTTCTTCGTTGCTAATGCCGCTCGGCATGGGTCCGCCGGGCATGAAGACGGCTGGTAAATGACCAAAGCGCAGGGCGCTCATGAGCAAACCAGGTACAATTTTGTCGCAAATACCGAGGTAAAGTGCCGCATCAAACATATTGTGCGTAAGGCCAATGGCAGACGACAGCGCAATAACATCTCTGCTGTAGAGTGAAAGTTCCATTCCTGGTTGGCCTTGCGTGACGCCATCGCACATGGCGGGAACGCCGCCTGCAACTTGCGCAACGGCTCCAAATTCATTTGCAAATTGCTTAATGGCCTTGGGGTAATCTTCGTATACCTGATGCGCAGAAAGCATATCGTTGTAGGCCGTAATGATGCCTAGATTAGGTACGATATCAGCAGCCAGCGCACTTTTGTCATGTTGATTACACGCTGCAAAACCGTGCGCTAAATTTCCGCAGTTGAGTGTGCTGCGGTGCACACCAGCGGAATAAGCCTCGTCAATTTGCGATAAATAAGCTTGTCTAGAGGACAGACTTCGCTGTGCGATGCGCTCCGTAATTTTGGCAATTTCTGGATGTATCATGATGCTTTTGTAAAATAAGTATCGGTAAGGGCTTCTTTAAAGGCTGCTATAGGAAGTTCAAGTGTTTGGCTATTCTCAAAAACAGCTTGTTTTTGTTCGCCAGTGATCATTAAAAAAAGATGCTTGCTGCGACGCAGCATCGGACCATTACACGTAATGCGCTGTTGTGGGGCTGTAGGTGCTGTGGTATTGGAAATCAGGGTGTCGTTTTGGAGATTTGCTTGTAAAGATGCCGGATCACCTGGAAAAATAGAAGCGGTGTGCCCATCGGGTCCCATACCGAGTAGGCAGACGTCGGGTTCCGTAAAAATACGGTATGCTGCTTCAATTTTTTGAAGATTTTGAGAATAGTCTGCTTCATCGATAACCATCGGGAGCAAATGAGTGCTGGTTGCCTTGTTTTGAAGCAAAGTTTCACTGATTAATTTGAAATTGGAAAAAGGACTGTTAGACCCAACAAATCTTTCGTCGACAAGGCCTACTGTTACTTTTTCCCAAGGTAAATCGAGCCGACACAAAAGCGCATATACGCCGCTTGGTGTTGTTCCTCCCGAAAGCAGTAGTGTCGCAGTTCCTTTGTCTTGGATGCATGCCGAAAGGGCTTTTCCAATAGCATCGGCGAGTGCTTGTTCTAATGTTGCTTTGGTCTCGAATGTTCTCATTCTCTCCAGGTTTTGGTAATCCATGATTCGTTTTCGTCGAGGATATCGTCGCCTGGGCCCCATGTGCCAGCCTCGTAAAGAACATTTGGCATATTGGCATTTTTCCAGCTACTGGTTACAGATTCGATCCAGGTCCAGGCTGCTTGAAGCTCATCTTGACGCATGAAAAGGGTTTGGTTGCCCCGGATGACGTCTACAATAAGGCGCTCGTATGCTTCTGGGAATCGTTCTTTGAAGGAGTCTGTGTAGTCCAGTTTGAGGGCAATTGGTTTGTAGCGGTAACCGCCAGGCCCTGGTATTTTAGTCATTTGAATGAGTTCGATGCGCTCTTCGGGTTGCAGGCGGATGATGAGTTTGTTGTTGTTGAGTTTTTCTTTGGAAGGGAAGATATTGTGCTTGACTTCTCTGAAATTAATGACAATTTCGGAGTAACGCTTGATCATGCGTTTACCGGTGCGCAGCATAAACGGAACACCTTTCCAGCGCCAGTTGTCAACGTAGGTTTTGATGGCGACGAAAGTTTCTGTTTTGGATTCGTATTTTTCGATGTCTTCCAGGTAGCTATTGACTTGAACGCCATTAGAAATCCCGCGGGTGTACTGTCCTTTAACGGTGTCTTTTTCGATGGTTTTTTTGGTGAGTGGTCGGAGTGCTTTGAGTACTTTGAGTTTCTCGTTGCGCACTTCGTCGGCCTCTAGAGCTACTGGTGGTTCCATCGCAACCAAGCACAAGAGTTGCAACAAGTGATTTTGGATCATGTCGAGGAGCGCACCAGATTGATCGTAGTAAGAGGCGCGTTTTTCGACGCCCAAACTCTCGGCAACGGTGATCTGAACACTTTCAATGTTTTCTGCATTCCATGCGCGTTCGAATAAGTTATTGGCGAAGCGCAAGACCATTAGATTTTGAACGGTTTCTTTGCCGAGGTAGTGATCGATGCGGTAAATTTGGTGTTCCTCAAAAGCTTGCGTAATCTCGGCGTTAATGGCATTAGAAGAAGCCAAGGAATGGCCAAGAGGTTTTTCAAGGACCACTTTACTGCTCTGATTGACCAAGCCGCATGTTTTGAGGGTTTGCGTGATCGGACCAAATGCCGATGAAGGCGTGGAGTAGTAGTAAATATTTTGTCTTTCCGGGAATTGCTCTAAAAATGCTTTGAGTTCGGTGTAGGCCTCGGGACTTGGTGTTTCTGCTTTGATCAATACCATTTTCTGAAGAAATTTCTCGATTTCTTCGCGCTTGTACTTATGGTGATCACTGACTTCTAGAAAGGGAATGAGGCGTTCCTGAAAGGATTTTATATTCGGTTCTTTGCGCGTGATGGCAATCACGTTGTATGGAATATTGAGCTGTCCGTCGAGGTCGCGGTGAAAAATAGCGGGTAATATTTTCCGTATAGAGAGGTCTCCGTCTCCTCCAAAGACAACAATATTGAATGGTTGGAAACGTTCTGGATTGGTATTGTTTTTTGTTTGGGCTTTCATGCCGATTGAGATTAGTATGTGTCAAATTTACACTAAGTATGTATAAAAAGCAATTAAAATAATTAAATTTAACAACCTATCTTTGTTTATAACGTTTTGAAACCGATGAGAATTTATTTTTATGTGTCATGCTTTGTTTGTTCATTCATTTTGAATGATTTACAAGCACAGACCTACGTCTTTGGTCAGCTCACAGGCTCGCCAAATATGGTCACTACCGGTTGGAATTTAAACGGAAACGCCACTATCGGCGATACCCCCGGCGACCTCGATGCCTTCCCGAATGAACTCATCCTCACCAATGCATTTAACAATCAATCTGGCGGCATCTTTTACAATACGCCAATTAATTTAAATGTTTGTCAGCAATGGACTGTCGAATTCGATTACCGTATCTGGGGAGGTAGCGCGGCAGATGGCCTTGCCTTCTGCTTTTTAAAT
>JAJTGF010000010.1 GCA_021299335.1 Cryomorphaceae bacterium | reverse complement strand
TTGCAGTATTTCGGGCTCGAGTCCACGAATTTCTCGAAGCTGATCTAAAGATAAAAATCCGCCCAGGCGCGAACGGTAAGCGATAATTTTAGCAGCGGTATATTGGCCAATTCCGGGCAAGGCCACCAAATGCGCCTCTGAAGCTGTATTCAAATCTAGTTTTTTGATTTGGGTTGGGTTTTGTTCTTTTTGATCTATTGTTGTTTTCTTGTTGTTTATCCATCCCGGACTATTTTCTTCTTGAGCTAAATGTTCGAAAAGCAATGAATCGGCTATGAGGTTTAGCAATGCGGTTGGCAATACGCGTATGCGTTGCATTTGCGCCAGCGAGTGCAGACCATATTTATCTCTGTAGCGAATCAGTGCAGCACTTTGTTTCGGACTCAGCCCCAAGCGCTGCCAATCTGCAGCATTGAGGGATTCGGGAGCACAACGCTTCCAAAGCGGCTTAAAACGGCTCAAACGTGCCTTGTCGACAGTTTCAAATCGCTTGAGGGCTTCGCGTTCTTGGGTATAGCTCCAGGTGTAAGAAATAGTCGACGGATAAAAGTATGCCTCGATTCGAGGTAAAAACACCACAAGCACACAAATCAGCAACCAGATAAGCGTACCTCTTTCTAGGCGCTTCGAGAAAATAACAAAGGGTTTCTTCATGAGCGGTACAACGAGAACTCACCCATGAAATTGGCTTAATGAGGCGTTCTTTTCGATTCAATTAAGTAATAAACCGGTATGCCAAGCAAAACAATAAATAAGCCCATTCCCGCATTGCGGAAATCATAAATCAAAAGATCGATACAAATAGCTAACGTCAGAATGATATACAATGCTGGAATAAATGGATAACCCCAAGCTTTGTATGGGCGAGGCGTATCAGGCTCTAGTTTGCGCAACCTGAAAATACCGTAGATGGTCAGCATGTAAAATAACAAACTGGCAAAGGTGCTATACGTGAGCAAATCACCGTATTTACCAGAGAGGCACAAGACACTCGCCCATGCACACTGAATCCAGAGTGCCTGAGCAGGAACTCCTTTTGCATTGAGTGCAGCCGCTCGCTTGAAAAACAAACCGTCCTTGGACATCGCATAAAACAATCGCGACCCAGCTAGTACCAAACCATTGTTACAACCAAAAGTGGAAACCATAATAAGGCCAGCCATTAACAAGATGCCCGCGTCGCCAAAAATGACATACGCTGCAGAAGCACCCACGCGATCATTGCTCGCAAACAACATCCCTTGGTCTATGGGAGTAAGTCCCTCTGGGCTGCCATTTACAGTTAGCAACGCAAGGTAAGCGATATTGGCAAGTACGTAAATTACCGTGACAATTACGGTTCCAAAAAACAAGCTTTTGGGAATATTCTTTTTTGGGTCTTTGATTTCACCAGCTATGAAAGTCACGTTATTCCAGGCATCTGCCGAAAACAAAGAGTTGATAATGGTAGCGCCCAAAGCGCCCACCAAAGCCCAACCCGTAAGTGAGATTTGAGAAATACTTCCTCCATCGGAAACAACTGTTTTGGTGGCTTTCCAGGCATCTGCGAAGTTCAAGGAAAAAACGTCTGTTTGCAGGCCAAAATAGATCCCCAAAACAATCAAAGCACCGAGGGCAAAAAGCTTGGCAGAAGTAAAAATGAACTGAATAATTTTCCCGTTCTGTACACCTTGTGCATTTGAATAAGTGAGTAAAACAACCGAGGCGATGGCAAGAACCTGAGCCCAGGTAACGTTTAAGAAAGAGGTCTCTAAAATACTTGCATTCAATCCAGGGAAGAATACAGCCGTATACTTTGCAAAAGCGACCGCAACCGCGGCAATTACCCCTGTCTGAATGACAGTAAAGACCGTCCAGCCGTATAAAAACGAGGCCATTTTACCGTAAGCGCGTTGAATATAAACATACTGGCCACCTGCATTTGGCATCATGCCAGCTAGTTCGCCGTAACTGAGCGCCGCAAAAACGGTAATGAGACCCGTAAGTATCCAAAGGACCAACAACCAAGCTGGCGAACCGATATCGCGCAGCATGAGCGTTGAAACAATGAAAATTCCCGAACCGATCATAGAACCCGAAACCAACAACGTGGCATCGAGCAGGCCGAGTGATTTTTTAGCGTCGGATTGCATCAATCTTCTTCTGAAGCATTTACAATCGCATCATGACCTTTGAGTGACTCCTCAAAAGCATAATTGTTGAGATTGCTGTGCTTGCGCGAATACAAGAAGTAAACAATAATTCCTAGTGTGGACCAAACAATAAATGCCACCCAAGTATCAGGACGTACAAAATACATCAGGCCAAAGTTAAATGCCGCACCTGCAATGGCCACAAACCAAACTGCAGGCGTTTTGAACGGACGCTCTAATTCTGGTTGGCGAATGCGCATGATCAGAACCGCAATTGAAATCATGGCAAACGCGAGAAGTGTTCCCATGGAGCACATTTCAGATACTTTGTTAATTGGGGTAGTTGCCGCTACAATAGACACAACGGCACCTACCAAGATCGTGCTTCTAAAAGGTGTTTTATAGGTTTCGTGAATTTTACCAAAAATATTGAACGGTATCAGACCATCTTTGGCCATCCCTAAGAAAATACGTGTTTGACCAAGCATCATGACCAACATCACAGAGGTGAGGCCCGCGACGGCAGCAATGGTGATGAGGACTGTTGCCCATGGCATTCCGACACCCTCAAAAGCAGAAGCTACAGGCGCCTTGATATCTAACTCATTGTAAGGAACCATTCCGGTTAAAACCAATGAAACGACGATATACAAGATGGTACAGATGACCAAAGACATAATAATGGCAAATGGCACATCTTTTTTCGGGTTAATCGCTTCACCCGCTTGCGTTGAAACTGCATCAAAACCAATATAAGCAAAGAAGACAATAGTAGCAGCAGTGACCACACCAGACCAACCAAAAGAGGAGGACCCATCGGCGTTGTGAACCGTTTCAGGAATAAAAGGAACGTAGTTGTCGGTATCGATGAAAAAGAAGCCCACAAAGATCACAAACAAGACTACTGCTACCTTCAGGATAACAATCAGGTTATTGGTTTTGGCAGCTTCTTTGATGCCTTTGATCAAGATGGCCGTTACCACCCAAGTGATTAAAAAAGCCGGTAAGTTAAATGCGAATTCAGGCGCGGCCATCCCCGCTTCTTTGGCTTTGGTTGCAGCTGTTACTGCGTCATTCATGAGCCACATAGGCGGATGTATATCAAACTGATGCAGCAGCTTTTCAAAATAGCCGCTCCAGGCAACAGCCACCGTAGTAGCACCCATCATGTATTCCAAAATGAGGTTCCAGCCAATGATCCAAGCGAAAAGCTCACCCATTGTGCCGTAAGAATAAGCATAAGCCGAACCTTCAACCGGTAATATTGAGGCGAATTCTGCGTAACAAAGCGACGCAAATAAACACCCTACTCCAGCAATGACAAAAGACAAGGCAAGCGCGGGGCCAGCGTGATCATGGGCAGCAATACCCGTAAGTGTAAAAATACCACCTCCAATGATAGCGCCAATTCCGAGGGAAGTTAGACCCCAACGGCCAAGAACGCGATTCAATTCATTTTTTTTCATGTCACGTTCAAAGTGACTCACTGGTTTTTTTCTCCAAACACTCATAGTTCGTTTTTTTTAGGTAGGTAAAGATAAATTTTTTTCTCTATTGCAAAAGCGCAAATGTTTGCTCGAGGGTATGCGGTTCATAGCCGAGAACTGTCCTGGCTTTGTCTAGTACAAAGCCTGTGCGAGGGGGGCGTTGAGCAGGCTGCTGCAAACTTTCACTACTGAGCTTAGTGACCTCATGCATGGGAAGATTGTAAAAAGCAGCCACGCGGGCAACGATCTGATCGATGGCAAGGACTTCCGGACCACAAATATGAAAGATGCCCTCCTTAGCCAATTCACAGATGCGCAAACAGGCCCACGCGAGGTCGTCGGCCCATGTGGGGGCGCGAAACTGATCATCGACTAGTTGTAAAGGGGTTCCTCTTTCAAGTGCTTGTTTTGCCCAAAGGATCAGATTTGAGCGAGAGAGGTTTTCTCCTTGGCCGTACACAATTATGGTTCTGACAATCGAATAACTCAGGCCCTGAAGTGATTTAACGATCTGCTCAGCCTCGACTTTGGAGCGCGCGTAGACACTCAACGGATTGGGTTGGTCTTCTTCAGAATACGGCCCCGCTAAGCCATCAAACACAAAATCAGTCGATAGCAACTGAAAATGAATTTGATGCTGCTGACAGTATTTAGCCAACATCAGGACGGCCTGTCGGTTCACTAAATCACAGGCCTCCGGGTGCAGCTCGCACTGATCGACGTTGGTCATGGCAGCGGTGTGAATGAGGTGCGTTGGTTGATAGGCATCCAGCACTTCAATAATGTTCTGTTCGTCGGTGATATCTAACGTTGCATAAGCCGAATTCGGGCACTTAGAATAGCGTTTTGCTCCGCTTGAAGTTGCTAAAAAATCGATTTGATTGAGCAGGCAGAGATCGACTAATTTTTGGCCCAAAAGACCATTGCTGCCGGTAATGAGCACTTTCATAAATCCCAGATAGATTGTTTGCGCTTGGCTTGAAATTTAAAATAATGTTTGTGTTCGAGGATCCAGGCCATGATGAGGTAAAGTAAAACCGGCGAACCCAAGCCAATAAAACTGAGGTAAATGAACCCGAGTCTCACTTTGTTGGTTCGGATACCCAAGCGGCGCGCCCACCACTCGCATACGCCAAAAGATTGGAGTTCAAAGAAGAATACTATTTTTTGGAGAAGTCGTCTCATGGCTCAAAACAAAAGGCGCCTTCCGACGCCTTTCTTTCTATAATCTTGGAAGTTGTTTAAACTTGCGGTATTCTGGATCAGCCGGTGGGGCTGTATTGGGATCAAAGGTTGTACTGGTGATTTTAGCAGTAGTACGGCGGTTGATCGTATGAAGCATTTCGTACTTCGCTTTGTCTGTGGTTTTAAATTGCTCGATGTATTCTGGTGTGAGCAAGACTGTTTTTCCTGTTTCGTCTACCCAAGTAGCTGGTTCTGACTCACCACGACCAATAGGGCGAATACGTCTTGGGTCAATGCCACAAGTTTCGACCAAATGCTTGTATACAGCTTTTGCACGGTTTTCAGACAACATTTGATTGCGAACGTCTCCACCGCGCGCATCTGTATGAGAGAAGAGGTCGATGGTGATGTTAGGGTATTCTTTGAGCATGCTGTCCAAGAACTTCAAGGAGTCTAGGGACATACAAGTGGCGTCGTTGATGAACACCCACTGGTCGAATACGTAACGCACTTCTGGGGTGCGGATGATACCAACTGGCAATAAAGGCATCTCGATTAAAAAGCTTTGGCTTTGCTCCAAACCTAAGGTCGAGATCTTTGCTCCTTTTTTGTCTTCGTAGTAGCCTTCTTTCTCAGCTTTGAGCGTGTATTCTTTACCTGCTAGAATGTAACGACCTTTTTTGTCCGGACGCTCTTTCCAGATAATTTTTCCTTTCGCGTCGGTTACGCCTTCCCAGCTCGTGCCGTCAGAAACGGTCACGTAAACTTTAGCACCTTCGATTTTTTTCGATTTTTTACCAGACTCATAAATAGTTACGCGCAAATCGAAAAGGTTTGGAGGCGTTGTAAAGCTCCAAATTTCGGGTGCGTATTCCTGATTGCTGGTGGTTTTGCGCTCTGAAGTAAAGAAACCTGACTTGCCATCGAAGTCAGCCATTGCGTAATCGTTTCCTTGTGAGTTGAACGGGTAGCCCATATTTTTAACGGCAGTCCATTTGTTTTCACCCGCAACTTGCTCCGCAACAAAGAGGTCAAGACCTCCGATTCCTGGCAAGCCGTCAGATGCAAAATAGAGTTGGCCATTTGGTCCGATAGATGGGAACAGTTCGTTACCAGCTGTATTAAACATTGCGCCCATGTTGTGTGGGATGGAATCCCAAGTTTTGCTGCGCTTGTCGAAGTTGACATACCAGAGGTCGCGGCCTCCGAATGATTTCTCGCCGTTCGGGCTCACGCGCATGTCTGAGGCAAAAATGAGCATTTGGTCGTCTGGAGACAGACATGGATGACCAACTGAAATGGTATCGGAAACGGTCAATGAAATTTTGCGAGGATCATCGAAATCTTGACCGCTCATGCTGGCTGTCCATATCTCGCAACCAAGGTCCATTTTTTCGGCATTGGGGCAACGCGTGAAGTATATGGCTTTGCGCTTTGAGTCAAAAACGGCTGAACCTTCGTTTTGAGTGGTATTGACCACGCCTTTTGTATCTAAAGACTTTACGTTTGTTGGGTTGCCATTGACGTCGTATTCGGCGATGTAGAGGTCCATGTATTTTTCACCTGAGATAGGGTCTCTTTGTGCGCCAGTGCTCTCGTCGCGAGAAGAACTAAACACAATGACTTTGCCTTTTTTGTCCATGAAAGAAGGCGCCATGTCCATTTGCTTGGTATTGATTTTTGCCTCTGGTTTGACGACCAATTTAGAAGTTTCAAACTCGTCGAAATCTTTGTATTTTTCACATGCCATGATGGCACCATCTACTTCAGTAGTGCGCGATTTGGGAGCAATACGCTTGTACTCGCGGTAGCTTTTAATGGCGTTGTCGAAGTCTTTCATCATGCGTTGCATGTCGCCTTTGTAGTAATATACTTCAGGGACTACATCAAAATATTTGAGTTCGATACAAGTGCCGTACCAATCGTTTGCTTTGTCGTAGATTTCAAGTGAGCGATAAGATTCTGCCACTTTAAAGGCCATGTCCCCTTTTTGACGCAATGAGCCGCGGGCGCCTAGTTTTTTGTAGGCATCTTGACAAACATTGATTGCTTCAAAATAGTTTCCTGAGATAAAGACTTCGTTGGCTTCACGCACAAATTTTGGATCGGGGGCGGTTTGTGAAAAGCTGACCGATGCCGAGCAAATTGTTAAAATAGCAGCGATGAATAGGTGTTTCATAAAGCGTAGTTTTAGCTTGGTACCATACTAAGGAAAGCAAAAATAGAGAAATTTTATTTAAAATCCGAACAATAGGTTCTCCAGCGTTCTAATAAGCGTTGAAAACCTTGGGGTAGCTCAGAATCAAACTCCAAATACTCTTTGGTTCGAGGCTGAACAAAACCAAGTGTTTTAGCGTGAAGCGCTTGGCCGGGAAGCAATGCAAAATTATTGGTCATAAATTTTTCATAGGCCGTTGATTTAGTCCCCTTGAGGATGCGGTCTCCGCCGTATTCTAAATCATTGAACAAAGGATGTCCAATGTATTGCATGTGCGCTCGAATTTGATGGGTACGGCCCGTCTCAAGTTTGCATTCAACTAAAGTTACGTAGCCAAAACGCTCCAAAACTTTGTAGTGTGTAATTGCCGGTTTTCCATAGGCGCCGTCTGGGAAAACAGTCATCACTTTGCGGTTCTTGAGGGATCTGCCTATGTGCCCGGTAATGGTGCCATCTTCGCTGAGATCTCCCCAAACGAGTGCGTAATAGCGCCTTTCAGTAGAGCGATCATAAAATTGTTTGGCGAGATCGTTGAGTGCGTTTTCCGTTTTGGCAATGACCAACAAACCGGTGGTGTGTTTGTCTATGCGATGTACCAAACCCGGACGACCAAAATAATCTTTAGGGCGCGTCGGGAGGTGATCAAAATGAAAGACTAAAGCATTGACAAGCGTTCCGGAATAATTGCCGTAGCCTGGGTGAACAACCATATTTGAAGGCTTGTTGACCACCAATAAATCTTCGTCTTCGTAGGCAATTTCGATGGGAATGTCTTGGGCAATCAATTCAATTTCTCGAACTGGATAAGGCAATACAATGGCAACTTCGTCGCCGGGTTTGACGCGGTAATTTTGTTTAACCGCCTGCCCATTCACATGAATATTGCCATTTTTGGCAGCCACCTGAATTTTGTTGCGAGAGGTGTCAGCCATTCGATCCAATAAAAATTTATCGATGCGAATAACTTCCTGACCTGGATCTGCCTTGAACCGATGGTGTTCAAAAAGGTCGGCCTCTTCTACTTCAATTTCTAGATTTTCTTCGCTCATTAGTGATTGATGACCAGCTTTAATGTTTCCAAGTTACTTTGCGCACAACGCAAGAAATATACTCCGTTTGGCAAGGTGCTGATATCAAATGTTGGATTGGTCTGTGTGTTTTGGATTTGACCAAGTGCATCAAATAAGATGATTTGTTTGCCTTGATAAGACTTGGGGAGTACAACCTCGAATTCTTGCTGAGCTGGATTCGGATAAACAGCCCAAGTTTCTTGCTCCACTGCTTGATCTGCTATGCCTAAACTGGCATCGAGCGCTGTTGAAAAAATAGGGTGTATCATTGCAGATCCTTCAAACGGGGAGGTATACCATGTGAAACCACCGTCAACGCTATATTGAACCTTGTCTGAATGGTCAATATTGCGGTCGAGTCCTAAGTTGAGTCGCTCCGCATCGAGTTGGCGCCATCCAATAAAAAATGAGGTCGGGACACTTACTTTTTGCGTGTCAGCAAAGTAGTACGGCACAAAAATGCCTCGCTCATCGCCATAGAGCGGAGATCTCGGAAAGAAAACGTCGTCTTCGTAAAGCAATGTGCCGGGGTGTCCGTTTTCATTAGACCAAACACTGATCAAAAATAGTTTTGAACTGACATCTATGACGGAAGGCACAAAATGAAACGCAACGCCAACAAGCGAATCAGCTTCGTAAGCGTTGTATTCGACCGCCAAGCGCGACTGGACACCTGTTGGACCAAACGCTGCTTCGGCGCTACCGTCATCATAGCTGTAGAAATTGAAAAAGGGTTGATAAAAGCTTGTGGTGTCATTGAGCGTCAAATTTGGAAACTGCACGCTGAGGTTACCTTTGACTCGGAATGCTTGCTCGTCTCCTCCACCGTTTATCGGAAAAGAGCCGAAGGTACTGATGTTGTGGGTAGAAAAATAGGTGGTGGTGGGCGCATAGTTCAAATCGCCATTGGATAATTGACTACCTGCAATTGAAAATTGATTGAGCTGTGTTCCTGCTTGATCAATTGTAAACTGTCCTGCAAATTGGTTGTTTTCTGGTGTTGGGCTGCCGTTGTGCAGTGCAACGGGGAAGTCGTTGCGGAAGGGCTTGGGGGTGTTCTTGTAATGATCCCAAGGAACAGCAGTGTAGTCTTGTAAGAGCGAAGTCATGGGATATACCCAAGCAAAATCTTTGAATAATGTATCGGCAATTGTAGACTGCGCTCGCAAATGGACGTAGTCGATATGAAAATGATCAAGGGCTCCGGATAGGGCCCCATAATTACTGAACCGGAATTGGAAACCTTTCTTAAAATACTTGGCATCCTTGACAGGAATATGTATAACTTTAAACGGGGCGGTGGTATCGCCGGCAATTGCCCAAATGTGAAACCATTGGTCGAGGTCTTTGGCGTAAAATTCTAAGCGCAGGGAGTCGGTTGCCTCGGGAATATCTCCCCAACCTTCTGACTGAACCAAAAAGGAGAAATACAAAGAATCAGCTGCATTGAGACCACTCAAATCTAAGGGCTTCGAATGCAAGAAATCTGCGTTGTTGGTAAGGGTGGTTCCGATGGCATATGGATACCCATTGGCATCTAGGCCATCAAAAGTAACAACACCCAGCGAACGGGGCGAAACGCCAAACCGTCGATTCAGGTAAGCGTTGTCGTCGAGCCAAAGCGCCGTTGGGTCATTGAGTGTTGCAAAAAAGATGCGGGCAGAATCTTGTACAAAACTGGGATTTTGGACCCAAACGGTATCTGGCGTATCGACCACACCGATGGTGTCGTAGATATAATACGGCGGATAAAGATCGAGGGTCTGATACGTCAAGGGGAAGGCTGTAAAATCGGTGACTTTAACAGGTGTAACCGGGAAAACAGAGTCGGTGAATGTGCTCGTAGTCTGATCGAATGTGCGTCGGAAAGTCGCCTGATCAGTGAAAGTTTGTGCGGCTGCAAAAGGAACCAAAGTATTGGGGTCAAGCAGCTGATAATAGAGCGTAGAGCTGACTCCTGGGTCGTTGAATTGGGCGTTGTATTTTTGAAATTTATCGGTAGAAAATTCGTCAAAAAAGGGAAGGTCTAGTGTATCTGAAGTATAATAAAAGGTGCTGTCAATGGTATTCACTGTACTTTTTAGTTGGCCTTCTGATTTTGAAAGCTCAAAGTTCCGACTTATTGGCCCTAATTCAAGCCCTTGTGACCACAGAGCTGATATAGCCAGACTAAAAAATAGCGTAAAAACGTAGCGCATCATAGTTTAGGGGTTTTGTCCGTCTCCTCCTTTTTCCATCGAAAGGATAAACTGTGTGGACTTAAAAACGGTAGTTCCTTCAATATATTCTGGAGATTGTGAAAAAATTCGGGCCACTGCAGAATCTTGACTAGTCAAGCAATCTGGGCAAATAAAAGAATAACTACTCACCCCTAGCGTATCAAAAATGTAACGTGCTTCAGACATAGTCAGACCCAATAAATTAGGCAAGGCAATTGGTTCGCCTTCGTCGTTCTGACCCACAATTAAAGTAACGACTGCCCCAATTGGAAGGCGCTCGCCCTCTTTGATGCGTCGGCCTTTGTAGCGTTGGTCTAGAACAGATCCATTGGCTTCTGCCGTAGGTTGATACTGAATAATGAAACGCAAACCGCGCTGTTCTAGAATACTTTGGGCAAACTGAATTTGTTTGTGCAACAAACTTGGCATCTCGACCAACTGACTTTTCTTGGAGAGTCGGAGCCCGATGATGCGGCCAGACTTGACATACACCTGCGAAAGTGAGGTAGGTTCGACGAGTTGTTCGACAACAGTGCCCTCAGGCAATTTGGGGTCGTATATGCTGTCCAGAATTTGGTAGGTGAGGTCCAAACTTTCGATGCGTTTTTTGGCTTTTTCACCAGACATACCCACTAGATTAGGGACGGCGATTTTCTCGCCGTGGTTAGTGGCAAAATCGAGGTAAAGGATGGTGGCAAAAACCATCACCAAATAAAATAAAATCACCAAGCCAAAGTGTTTCCAGAAGTGTTTGGTCTTCATAAATGGAAGCACCAGTCTAAGCGTACTTTTGATTTTATCCAACATAAAGAAATGGTATAGGTATTACAAAGATGCTTAGAAATTTGGAGATAGTGCGTGAGAACTGAAGAAGTCCTCGATAAACTGCAATGCTTCGTCGGTAGAGTCGGTGATTTTAAACAACTCGAGATCGGACTCAGAAATGTACCCTTCTGCCAGTTGAACATGCTTGACCCAATCGAATAAACCCTGCCAAAATGCGCTGCCAAACAACACAATTGGCCTCCTTGCAATTTTGCGGGTTTGGATGAGCGTAATGGCTTCAAAGAGTTCATCAAGAGTGCCAAAACCTCCGGGCATAATCACAAATGCTTGGGCATATTTCACAAAAATCACCTTTCTGACAAAGAAATAATCGAACTCCAAAAAATGATCGCGATCAATGTACTGGTTGTGAAATTGCTCGAAAGGTAAATCTATGTTGAGCCCCACTGAAGTGCCTCCACCCTGCTTTGCGCCTTTATTTCCAGCTTCCATGATGCCTGGCCCTCCGCCGGTGATTACACCATAGCCAGCTCTTGCGATCTTCTCGGCGAGTTCTACCGTTTGCGTGTAATAGTGGTGCTCAGATTTGGTTCGAGCAGAGCCGAAGATGGAGATACAGGGCCCTGCTTTTGCCATTTTGTCGTAGGCTTCCACAAACTCAGCCATAATTTTAAAAATAGACCAGCTGTCGTTGCTCTTGATCTCGGACCAATCTTTGCGTAGGTTTTCCATGTGAATTATTTGATGATATTGACCTCGAAAAGCTGAGGCCAATATTTTCCTGTCATGTATATTTTTCGGTTCGTAGCATTGAAGGCTATTCCATTTAGGACTTCTCCGTTTCCTTTGCCCGCAGCAACTAAATTGCCCGCATCGATAAGTGCAATGACGCGGCCTAGAGTGGGTTCAATTACCGCAACAAAATTTGTGGTGTAGATATTGGCGTAGATGAGCCCGTCTATGTATTCGAGTTCGTTGAGTTGAGGCAAAGGACCTTGATCTGAATATACTTCCAAGGTGCGTAAGGTCTGAAAAGTTTTGGGGTCTTTAAAGGTCAGGCGCTCGGTTCCGTCGGACATAATGAGTTGTTTGCCATCTGAGCAAAGTCCCCAACCTTCACCCGTATAAGCGAGTTCGCGCTTGAGTTGGAAAGTTTTGAGGTCGTAGACAAAACACTGCTGATTTTTCCAGGTGAGCTGAAAAAGTTCTTCTCCAATAATAGCGATGCCTTCACCAAATTTACTGGCGTCGAGCTGTTGCTTATAGGTGAGCGCTCCTTCTTTGACGGGTTGGCCAGTGGATAAATTGATTTTTGAAACCATCGAACTGCCGTTTTGATTGGGGTCGCCGGTTGCTTCGTAGAGCTCCCCTTTCCAAAATGTCAAGCCTTGTGTATAATTTTTGGAGTCATGTGGATACGAAGCACCTAATTGGAGCGACCAACGCTCTGGTTTGATATCGGATAAAATGCGCAAGTTGCGTTGCTCCGTGTAAAGATTGCCGTCGGCATCGCTCACTTGTAAATCGAGCAAATAAGCCCCAGGTTTGAATGATTTGGTATCTAGAAAATAGATTTCCTTCTTTTTGGGTTGGGCGATTTGCAACACCACTGAGTCGGCAATTTTTAATACCAGTTTGGAGCTTTCTTCGGCCACTTTCAGCGGGATAGCTATCGTTTTTCCGTAGGTAGTGGCCAAATTTTCTTTGAAACCAAAAGTAGCCGCTTGTGGAGCGCTGTCGCTCGAAGAATTGAAGAATGGTGCTAAAAAGCCAACTAATAGGCCCAATACCAATACCCAGATGATTATTTTTTTCATTTGTCGAGGATCAATTTTTCAATAGCATTTGCATCAATAGAGCCGTGGCTCTCTGCATAAATCACATTGTTTTTGTCGATAACGATGCATTGTGGAGACTCATGCCAAACTTGTGTGTCGGTTGCAACAAGATTCGAAAGATCGCGAAAAGCGATCAAATCAAGATACCAAGAATCGATGGCGTTGTGCTGGAAAAGCGCACTTGATTCAAAGCGATTGAGCACCATAGATGAAATCGAACAACGCGTGCTGTGTTTGAACACCAATTGAGGTGCTGTTTGCGAGGCAGAAAGGAGCTCTTGCCAATGTGTGGGTTCCGAAATATTTTTCCAACTCATGCCATACCGGATTTAAACTGGCGCAAGAATCGTACGTCGTTTTCGGAGTACAAACGCAAATCGGTAACGCGGTACTTGAGTTGTGCAATGCGCTCTACCCCCATTCCAAAGGCAAAGCCTGAATAAGTTTGCGCATCGATACCGCAGGCTTCTAGAACATTTGGATCAACCATACCACAGCCCATGATTTCTAACCAGCCCGTATACTTGCAGACATTGCAACCTTTTGCATTGCACAAAGAGCACGAGACATCGACCTCGGCACTTGGCTCAGTAAATGGAAAATAAGATGGGCGCAAACGGATTTGAGTCTCGGGGCCAAAAAGTGCCTGCGCAAAATAAAGTAAAGTTTGTTTGAGGTCGGCAAAGGAAACATCTTTGTCGATGTAGAGACCTTCGACCTGATGAAAGAAACAGTGTGCGCGCGCTGAAATAGCCTCGTTGCGGTAAACGCGTCCGGGCGAAATGGTGCGAATTGGAGGCGCTTGGCTTTCCATAACGCGAACTTGCACGCTACTTGTGTGCGTGCGCAAAGCAATTTCCTGAGCGCCTTTTTCGATGAAGAAAGTATCTTGCATATCGCGAGCTGGGTGCTCAGGCGGAAAGTTCAAGGCGCTGAAGTTGTGCCAGTCGTCTTCGATTTCTGGCCCTTCTGACACCACAAAACCAATGCGGTTAAAGATTTCGATGATTTCTCTTCGGATCAATGAAAGCGGATGATGTGCACCTACTTTCGGGTCGCCTGCGGGCCTCGAATGATCTTGTTGAGCACCTACTTGTTGAACTTGGGCGAGCGCAGCTTTCTTCTCGTGGAAAATTTGTTCGGCGCGCTCTTTTAAGGCATTGACCTGCTGACCATATGCCCGCTTTTGATCATTGGGAATATCTTTAATGGCCGCGTACAAATCTTTGAGGACGTTTTTCGAACCCAAAAAGCGAATGCGAAACTGTTCGAGCGCATGTTCGTCTTGAATTTGGACTTGGCTTAATTCGAGAGATAAATCTGCTATGTTCATTTTTAAACGGTTCTATTGTAACCTTTTGACCCTTCTTGTTGTTTAACAACGAAAAATCATGGTATCCGTGCAAATGTACAAGAAAAAAAAGCTGAAGCCTATTGCTGCCGTCGCATTTCTATCGATGATTTTATCGGTGTTTTTAATCACATCTTGCAAAGAGACACCAGACACAACCTTGGAGGTGACTGTCGTTAATGTGAACGGAACAATTCTTTCAGACGCCAAAGTATGGCTCGTAGCAGAACCCACAGATACCGCTCACAACCCTATTGCAGTTAAGGATAGTGCACTTACTGATGCCAGCGGAAAAGCTTATTTTAATCTGTCTTCGTTCTACAAACCGGGGCAGATTGGCGTCATGCAAATCAAAGTAAAAGGCTTCTATTTTGGACTGACTGGAGAGGCCCTTGCAGAAATTACGGAAGAGCAACGCAATCAGGTCCTACTTCAAATACAATAAACGCTGTTTTTGAAGTTTTAAAATTAAAACGTAAATTTGAGACATTCAAAACCTATGAAAACTATACTTACCAGCTTTTTTGCACTGTCGCTGCTCTTCATTTTGGGTGGCTGTGAACCAACAGAACCCGCAATTATTAAAGTCTTTGTGCGTTCGTCTTCTAACCAACTCATCGATGGCGCTAAGGTCATTATTGTTGGCGATCAACAATCCACGCCTGCTACTTTAGCCTACGTAGACACCACCTACACCAATTCTTCAGGGTTCACCTCGTTCGATATGGATCCTTACTTTTCTTTAGCTGGTGAAAGCAATAAAACTGGCTATTTCGATATTATTGTCAAATACAACAACAAGACAGCCTACGGATACACACGTGCAAAAGTGCATACTACAGCCGTCGAGACCATCTACTTACCCAACTAAACACCATGAAAAAGATCCTTCTATTTGCTGTTGCAGCTACTACTTTGGTATCACTCAGCGCTTGTCGTAAAAAAATGGATACCGTTGCGCACATCTATGTCAAAGACGAGACCAACGCAAGTGTTTCCAATGCAATGGTTGTTTTGTACGGTACCAACACACAAAGTACGCCTCAACAAGTTGCAGTTTTTGATACGGCTTACACTAACGTCAATGGTTTGGCCACTTTCAACTACAACGAGCTCTACCAGCTTGGGCAAGCAGGTGTTGCCGTTTTGGATATCAAAGCACAGAAAGGCAACAAAACCGGTCAAGGCATTATCAAGATTGAGGCAGAGAAAGTAAACGAGGAAACCGTTTATATCCAGCCTTAAGCACCTTACGCTACAATCTTTCTGAGCACTTTCTGCTCGCTGCCTAGAATCGCATCTAGGTCGAGGTACTGTTGAACGCTGATCGGAAAACTGATTTCGTATTCGGTGATAAATCCGAATTCAAAGCGGCACATATATTCACTCACCTCAATATCCGCAGCCTGCTGAAGTTTTGAAACAATTCCGTTCAACGCTGACATCTTAACGACCAACTTGGTTTCATAGACCAGTACATCGTCTTTCATTTGACCGGCTATTGTTACTTCAGCGTCTTGATTATTAAACCAAATGTGTTGGATAGCAAATTTTTTATTCATGGCGTTTTGTTTTGATGATACAAAGTTGAGACAGTACATCGTAAACGATTTACGTTCTTCTTTTCATCGCTCATTTCCAGAATAAATCCTTAATTTTACAGCATGTCTGAGGATCAGCCAATGTCATTTCTAGATCACCTCGAAGAGCTCCGCTGGCGCTTGTTAAGGGCCGCAATTGCGGTGATCATCTTTTCGGTTGTCATCTGGATTTACCAACGTGAAATCATGGAAAATGTCTTCCTCAACATGGTTGATCCCGACTTCATCACTTTCAAACTCCTATGTCAATACCTCGGTGTTTGTGTAGAACAAATCCACGTTGATTTTCAAAGCACAACACTTGCGGGTCAGTTCTCGTATGCCCTCATGATGAGTATCATGGGAGGCGTAGTGCTCTCCTTCCCCTACATCTTTTATCAACTCTGGGCTTTTGTTAAACCGGGGCTCAAGGGCAATGAGAAACAAATGGCTAAAGGCATTGTCTTTTATGTGAGCCTGCTGTTTTTTACCGGTATTTTATTTGGCTATTATGTAGTGGCCCCGTTGAGTGTCCAGTTCTTTGGCGCCTTCCAAATTACTCCTGAAATCAAAACAGATGTCACCATCGCGTCTTACATGAGCACCATTCTGTCTACGGTTTTTTACACAGGACTTTTCTTTCTCTTCCCTATCGTGACCTTCTTATTGGTTAAAATCGGGCTATTCACCCCCGAATTTTTAATCAAATACCGCAAACATGCCATTGTCATCATTTTGATTCTAGCGGCTGTGATTACCCCTCCAGATGTCATCTCGCAGGTCATCGTCACCATCCCTATCTATCTACTTTTTGAAATCAGCGTTTTGGTCGCTAAGCGCGTCGATAAAGGTGAAAAAAGCTAATGAAATAATGAAACTGAGCACATTAAATATTTGCAAAAGTTATCGCGGCCGTGCGGTTGTGAATGGCGTTAGCGTAGAGGTTAATCAAGGAGAAATAGTGGGTTTACTCGGGCCAAATGGCGCAGGTAAAACTACCTCGTTCTACATGATGGTGGGTTTGGTCAAGCCAGATGCTGGACAAGTCTTTTTGGACGACACCGAAATCACGAAATTACCCATGTATAAGCGCGCCCAACTCGGGCTCGGTTACTTGCCTCAAGAGGTTTCCGTTTTTCGCAAACTAAGCGTTGAAGACAACATCATGGCCATCCTCGAAATGGGACCATTGAATAAAACCGATCGCGAAGCAAAGCTGGAGCGGCTTTTAGAAGAATTTAGCCTTACACACGTCCGTAAAAATCTCGGAGACAGACTCTCTGGTGGTGAAAAACGCCGAACTGAAATTGCACGCGCACTGGCCACGGATCCTAAATTTGTGTTGTTAGACGAACCATTTGCAGGTGTGGATCCGATTGCTGTAGAAGATATCCAAGCCATTGTTTCCGAGCTCAAAAAGCGCAATATCGGCATTTTGATAACCGACCATAACGTTCAAGAAACACTTTCCATCACCGACCGCGCTTACTTACTGTTTGAAGGAAAAATACTCAAATCAGGAACAGCCGAAGAACTCGCTGCAGACGAGCAAGTCAGGAAAGTATACCTTGGTCAAAATTTTGTCCTGAGAAAATCCTAAGATTGCCTAGCGCAATAAATGAATGATTCCTTCGCGCTGTCTTCGGATATACGGTTCATGACACGGTCTGAATTTGAGCACGTAATTGTATTGGCCATCCTGACACGGCAAGCCATTGTAAGTACCGTCCCAGCCTTCAGCTGCATTTTGACTCACAAAAACGCGCTCTCCCCAACGATTGAAGATCTCTAAGGACCAATCCGTAACACCAAAATCTGTCACTACCTTGAAAACTTCATTGCGGCCATTTCCATCGGGAATGAAGGTATTTGGTGCGTAAATACTGAAGGGCTCCACCTCAATGCGGGCATAAGCGGTATCGGTACAACCAAAATTATTGGCCACAACCTGCATCGGATAATCTGTTCCGCCGGTTTGATAGGCGTGAACAAAATTAGGAGTAGTGTATTGCACGCTGCGGTCCTCGACAAAATATTGGTAAGTTACGGCATCTATGGATAGATCGGTAAAGACCGCCTCGTTCTGACAGACATCTACGCGGTCCGGACTGATCGAAAATCCGGCTTGGGGCGACGGATGCACCGTCACGACATCTTGCTGGGCCATGAATAAGGTGTCTAGGCAGCCAAATTGCTCGATGAGTGTCAGGGTGACCGTGTAGTTGCCGGGTTGCGTATAAGTATGCACTACGCTTGTTGCAGACACTTGCGTGCCGTCGCCAAGATCCCAAATATAGGTTGTAGGCACCTCGCTCTGGCTCAGATTGACAAATTGCGCTTGGGATGGTGCACACTGCAGCGCATTCAAAAACATAAAATTGATGGATGGATGACCAAAAACGCGAACAACGGTAGCCAGGGTATCGGCGCAAAGCGCATTTTGACCCATCAACAAGATTTGTTGGTTGCCATTTTGATTGAAAAGCACGCTGTTACCGGTCAATTGGGTGCTTGTAGCAGGCGTGGCATGTGGTCCGAAATCCCAAGAATAAGTAGTGCCAGGTGGGCCGCTTACCTGTGCTGAAAAATCAAATAAATCATCGATGCACAACGAATCAGAATGAGTCAGGTTGAGTACAATTGGTTCGTTGATAGTTACGTTTACCGTTGAAGTATCCAAGCAATTTGGCGCCGATCCTGCAATCAGCGTAACAGGGTAAATGCCTGGACCTGGAAAAGTAACCGTAGGCAGCATTTGAGAACTTGCCTGTCCGTTTCCAAAGTCCCAGTCGTAAAGGATCGCATTTTGAGATGCGTTTCCAAATTGGATGGTATAGCCTAAACATTCAACTTGTGGTGGTACAACAATCACAGCCGTTGCCTCACCGAATATATATATAGAATCTAAGAACGTTTGCTGACAGTAAGTCGTTGTGGCTTCTAGTAATACAGGGTGATAACCTGCTGTATCAAAAACGACATTCGGTACAATTGTCCCAGATGCCGATGAGATAGATGCACTTGGCGGAAAAGACCAACTCAAGGTAGCTGACGGATCTGAAACTTGCGCGACAAAATCGTGGGAATTACCTGTTAGGCACAATGAATCTTGGGTTTGCCAAGAGACCCCTAATGAGTCATTGACAATGATTTCAATATAAGCGGTGTCGGTACAGTTTTGACCTGGATTGACAATTAATTGAGCAGTGTAAGTGCCTGAAGATGGATAAGTATAAGTAGGCTCAAATAGAGAGCTCACATCAGCATTGGTGCCCGGTACGCCAAAATTCCAAATATAGTTTGTGCCACCATAAGAAAGATTGTCAAACTGAACAGTCAAGCCATCGCAATACCCATTAAAGTTTGGTAACTGTGATTGAAGGGGAAGTATAGCCGCTAATTGAATATTGCAATCGAAAACGCGAAATAGAAAATCGCGAATGGTTTCTCCGATGAGCTGGCCATTGCGGTATTCTTGTACGCGCACACCGACAACAAATAAACCAATGAGGTTCGGGTTAACGGTCAAAAGACCTGTATTCGGATGAATAATTGTGGAGGAGCCTGGACCTAATGGCAGCGACGCATTGAAGTTAGACTGCCAAGTAACTGGAAAATAGGGTGGCGGTGGCATTTGCAACGGTTGCGGATTGCCAGAATTGGCGCCAGCATATGGTGTCACTAAAGAATAAACGAGCTGATCACCGTCGGGGTCTGTTGCAGAATGATCAAAAACCAATTGGTCATTATTGCAAAGTAACACAGGTGGATAATTGGTGAAGCGCGGACTGCTGTTGTTGCTTGCTCCGGTGTTGGAACCTGGTATTTGAGCAACTAGGGTAAGCCCGGTGTCATCGGGGAATTGCAGATTGGTGATGTTCGGGCCCCTACAACAGCGTTGATAGGAAACGATGTAGCCACCTGGAATTGGCGGCAACGTCAGTACAACTTGATAGATGGCCCGCTCGACACAAATTCCGTTCGGCTGGGTGGCACAAGGGTTATTGAAATTAATTGGCAAGATGACCGAACCGGGAAAGGGAACCTGCACCGTCTGATAATGGTTGTTTCCTTGCGTGAATATCGAAAGATATAATGGGTCGTCGTATTGAGCCCCAGTTGAGGCGCAATCTCGGTAAAGGGTAATGAAAAAGCGATATTGATTGTTGCCAAGATAGTTGTAGTAGATGTCGCCGCCGATGATATGCGAGGCCACACACCACTGAGAAAGCAGCAAAGAAAGAGCAAAGAAGAGTGTTTTTAACTTGTGCACAGCGTTACAACGCAAAATTAAGGCTTTGGTTGTTCGTGTACAAACAGTAAATTTGTAAAAAAATAGACAGATGGAAACTTTTGATGTGGTAGTAATTGGTTCTGGACCTGGCGGATACGTCTCTGCTTTGCGTTGTGCTCAGCTTGGGCTCAGAACAGCTTTGATTGAAAAATACAGCACTTTGGGCGGAACATGCCTCAATGTAGGCTGTATTCCCTCCAAAGCATTACTCGATTCATCTGAGCATTTTTACAATGCCCAACACAATTTTTCGGCGCATGGCATCGAGGTGAAGGGTCTCAAGGCAAATCTTGCCCAAATGATTACTAGAAAAAACGAAGTAGTGTCTCAAACCTGTGCAGGTGTCAAGTTCTTGATGGATAAAAATAAGATTGCCGTTTATCAAGGTGTCGGGAGCTTCATTGATGCCCACACCATTGAAATCAAAGGCGAGCAAAGCATCCAAATTAGCGGTAAAAACATCATCATTGCAACCGGAAGCAAGCCCAATTACTTCCCCGGCATGGAACCCGATAAAAAGCGCATCATCACCTCCACAGAAGCGCTCAACATGAGCGAAATACCAAAGAAAATGTTGGTTATTGGCGGAGGTGTAATTGGCCTCGAATTAGGCTCGGTTTACGCTAGATTAGGCACTGCCGTTGAAGTTGTCGAATTTGCGCCAAGTATCCTACCAACCATGGATGCGGGCATCGGGAAAGAATTCACCAAAATCTTGAAAAAAGAAGGATTCAAGTTCCATATGGAGCACAAAGTACTGGGTGTTGTCAATAACGGCAAACAAGTAGTACTTACAGCAGAAAACAAAAAAGGCGAGCAAATTACACTTGAAGCAGACTACTGCTTGGTTGCAGTTGGTCGCAAGGCCTATACCGAAGGCCTGAATTTAGACAAAGCCGGTTTGCAAATCAATCAAAGAGGACAAATTGAAGTCAATGAGCACCTGCAAACTGTGGTGTCTCACATTTACGCCATTGGCGATGTCGTGCGCGGCGCCATGCTCGCTCACAAAGCTGAAGAAGAAGGCGTTTTTGTTGCCGAACAAATTGCCGGCCAAAAACCACACATCAATTACAACCTGATCCCAGGTGTTGTGTACACTTGGCCAGAAATTGCCGCTGTTGGGCAAACCGAAGAAGAACTCAAAACAGCCGGACGCGCCTACAAAGCAGGTTCTTTCCCAATTAAAGCATTGGGCCGAGCCAGAGCCAGTATGGACACCAGCGGTTTTGTCAAGATTCTAGCTGATCAAGAGACAGATGAAATTCTAGGTGTACACATGATTGCGCCAAGAGCTGCAGACCTCATTATGGAGGCCGTTACCGCAATGGAATACCGTGCTTCGGCCGAAGATATTGCACGCATTTGTCATGGGCACCCGACCTACTCTGAGGCCATCAAAGAAGCAGCGCTTGCCGCCACTGCAGACCGCGCGTTACACGTTTAAGCTCAAGGCCTAGGGCCAAATGCATCTCGGATATGTGTGAGGTCGGTATGGTTGCTGTTGTGCACGATCGATATGACATCAAATCGGACTTCGTCAGGCCATTGGATCGCTTTTGTAAAGTAATTGGCAACGCGGATAATTTGTTTTTGCTTTGCCAAATTGACGGCTCGCCAGGGCTCGCCTAATTCTGCGCTGTGACGCGTCTTGACCTCTACCACCACCAAAGTCTGTTCATCGGTCATGACTAAATCGATCTCCATGCGGTTGAATTTATAATTTCTGGCTTTGAGTACGTAACCAATACCTAGCAAATGCTTTAAAGCATAGGCCTCGCCCCATTTGCCTAAGATATCGTGCTTCATATCTGCATTTCTTTCTTCCATTGGCACGAAATTAAGTCGAAATTGCACTTATCTTTACAGTGAAAATACGTATGCGCAAACAATTTATCAAGAATATCAAAGGGTTGGTTCAGGTCGGAGAAAACCTACCTGATCAGCTGCGTGGAGCGCAAATGAACCAACTTCCGGTCATTGAAAATGCCTACCTAGCCTTAGAAGACAACGAAGTCATCGCCTACGGCCCAATGGATGAATGGCCAGGCATTACCGATTGGCGCGACGTAGAAGTCATTGACGCTACCAATTGCTTTGTTTTGCCGGCATTCATCGATTCGCATACACACACCGTTTTTGCAGCAAGTCGAGAAGAAGAATTTGTAGACCGCATCAATGGCCTCACCTACGAAGAAATTGCTGCCAAAGGTGGCGGTATTCTCAATTCAGCACAAAAATTACAGTTGCAATCTGAAGATGAGCTTTTCACTGCAGCACTTTCACGTGTTCAAAAAATCAAAGCAGCCGGAACAGGCGCTTTAGAAATAAAGTCTGGGTATGGGCTGAGTACGGAGGGTGAACTTAAAATGTTGCGCGTCATTCAACGCCTCAAACAACATGCAGGCATTTCCATTAAGGCTACTTTTCTAGGCGCACACGCCATTCCAAGTCAATTTAAAGAGAATAGACAAGGTTATATCGATAGCATTATCCATGATATGCTGCCAATCATAGGCAAAGAGAAGCTCGCCGACTACATCGATGTTTTCTGCGAACGCAATTACTTCAGCACCGCCGAGATGGAACAAATCTTGGATGCAGGAGCCAAATACGGGCTCAAACCAAAAGTACATGTCAATCAATTTTCAGTACTCGGTGGAGTCCCCGCTGCTATTGCAAAAGGCGCCATCTCCGTAGATCACCTCGAAGAAATCGCTGCTAATGACCTCGACGCATTGGCCAATAGCAATTGCGTGGCTACCCTGCTGCCGGGTTGTTCTCACTTTTTATCCATCCCTTATGGCGCAGCCAATGAACTCATTGCGGCAGGGGCAGTTGTGGCGCTAGCAAGCGACTTCAATCCGGGGTCGTCGCCAAGTTATGACCTTCTCAATGTACTTTCCTTGGCCTGCATCAAAATGAAAATGACACCAGAAGCCGCCATCAATGCACTTACCATCAATGCAGCCGCTGCGCTTGAATTGCAAGAAACCCACGGAAAAATCTCATTGGGTAGAAAGTCGCCCATCTTACTGACACACGAAATCCCTTCTTTGGCCTATTTAGCCTATGCCTATACAGAAAAACACATTCAGCGTATTTTTATTTGATTAACTTTGAGTACATGCGTTTGGCTCTCCTTTTTCTTGTACTTTTTGGCTCCAATTTAGGTCGGACACAACTCATTGAACTCGACAAAGAATTACTGTGGGAAGTCAGCAACCCCAAACTAGGTGTCAAATCCTATTTGTTCGGTACGCTCCACGCCAATGACCGCGAACTCTTTGAGCTCTCGGATAGCGTCTATGTTGCCTTTGAACAGGCCAAAAAAATTGTTCTTGAAACCGACATCTATAGTCTTTTTGCAACTATGGATACCCGCAAAACACTCCCTGAAACCCGCATCGACGACAAAGGAAAGCCCTACACTAGCATGATTCAGACCTCGCAAACACTTTACGGTTCCGAAGACGGCATGCCTCAATTTCTAGATGCCTATTTTCAAATCCTTGGTTTGCAACTGGATAAAGAAACCATAGCGCTCGAAAAACTCGAAGATCAATATGCGTTATCCAATGAATTCAAACTCAGTGAACGCCGCATTCTCGACAACCAAATCAATGCATTTACGCAAGAAAAATTACTCGAACTCTACCTCCGCGGAGACCTCGATGCCTTGCAACGCTTCATGAAATCATACCTTTCGGTGCAAGACAGCCTCTACAATGAGGTGATTGTCAAGCGCAATCAACAAATGCTCGATAAACTAATTGGTCTGCTCAAAACCCCAGAATCCTTTTTCTGTGCGGTTGGTGCGGGTCATCTAGGCGGCGAAGAAGGTTTGTTACAATTGCTTCGCGGCCGTGGCTTTAAAGTAAGACCTGTCCGCTGGACTTTCAGCCAACCAGCGCCAAAAAGCAAAGCATTTCTCAAGAAGCAAACCGAATATATTCAGGTCGATCCTATTTCTGGCTTGGTCGCTAAATTCCCAGGCAAACCTTATGTACAAAAACTCCCGGATGGCTCTCAAGTACTCATCTACAGAGAATTAGGTCAGGGCAATACCTTCGAAATCACGATTCAGCTCAGAGATTCCACAGTTTCGGCAGAGGAAATCGCGAGTATTTATATCAATCCGCCGGCAGGGGCTGCCATCACTAAAAAATCTCTGGACGGAGGGACTGTTGTTTTCCAGGGTTTATCAGATACCTATCCCGAAGGTTTGAACTACGTTCAAATTCAATTTGGCACCAACTATTTTGCTGTGATCAAATGCTACGGCGGGCACAAATTCATGCATTCCGATAGACCAACGGTTTTTTTCGGGAACGTATGGTTTGATTAACTATTCAAGTAGGTCTATGAAATTCCTTGATCAACTGGCGCAACAAATTCTTTCTAAAGGGATTTCACCGAAAAACCTCACTATTTTACTGCCATCTGATCGGGCCAAACGCTACCTCACCAATGCTTTATACCGAGCAAACGGCGGGCCTCTGATTTCGCCTCACCTCTTTACTATCGACCAATGGGTTGGCTCTTTGAGCGACAAAATCATCGTGCACCCTACCCAATTATTACTACAGCTCTACCGAGTTTATCAAGAGGTTTTAAAAGAGGAGGCGCTGCCATTTGAAGATTACCTGACTTGGGGGCCAATCTTACTTTCCGATTTTGACGACGTCGATCGCTATTTAGTCGATCATCGGCAACTCTATCAAAACTTAGCCTCCATCAAAGCACTCGAAAGCTGGCAAATCGACGAAGAAGGCTACTCGGCATCACAAAAAAAATTCATGCAATTTTGGGAACTGATTCCCAAATTACATGCCGGACTGCAAGAAATTTTAAAAGCGCGCAAGTCTTGTAGCAAAGCACAGGCCTACCGGCAACTCGCAGAAAATCCTGCACAGTATTTTGATGCGCAAATGCATTATATGTTTGTTGGGTTCAATGCACTTTCCGCCGCAGAACAGCGGATCATCAGCTATTTAATCGACAAAAAGCAGGCTGAATTCATCATCGACTCCGACCATTATTATCTCGAAAATAAATTCCACGAAGCGGGGCATTTTCAACGCAAAAATCTACAGGAATTTGGACAAAAAATTCCCGAGAACCTGCCCAAATCACTCCAAACAGCTCCTTACGACGTAAAAGTGATTGAGTGTGCTCAGCACATTGGTCAGGTAAAGGTTTTAGCTACAGAACTCCTCGAAAATCCTGTTCAAGACTGGAGCGAAGTACTTGTGTTGCTCGCGGACGAAGCTTTGGTTCATGCTGCTATTCGCAACATTCCCAAAATTGTTGGGCAGGCCAATATTACGTTGGGGCTACCGCTCGACCAAACACCAGTGCGCACTTGGGTAGATCTCTGTTTTCAGCTCCAAGAAAACCAACTCAAATTCAAAACCAAGGCGCTCTACTACAAAGACCTTCAGCGCTTTTGCCACCACGCATTTACCACGCTGGCATTTAACCAAGAACAGCAAAGCCAGCTCGCTGCGGTAGAATACGAAACGATCAAAAATAACCGCGTTTTTCAAAATGTCGGCCAATTGAAATTAGAGAGCACCACGCTGATATTCCTGCAAAACCTCTCTCTGAATTGGGAGGGCAACTGGCAAAAAGCGCTTCAGCAACTGCGCCAACTGAACCGACAATTGCTCAGTCTCATTCCCGAATCAAACGATTTTGAACGCACGGCCTTACTTTCCTTTGAACAAGCTTGCCGTCAGTTTGAAGTTTACCTCGACGCGGACTTTCCAAAAATGGCGCTGAGCAGTTTCAAAAAATTGTTTTATCAGCACTGGACCCGCACCAATCTGGCCTATTTGGGGAGCCCTACCAATGGTTTACAAATCACAGGACTTTTAGAAACACGCCTACTCGACTTTCAGCGCATTTACATACTCGGCATGAATGAAGGTAAATTACCGCCCACTAATCCCATTCAGAGTATCATCCCAATGGACCTTCGCGCCGCTTTTGGCATGCCCAACAACAGAGACAAACAAGGTCTTTTTGCCCAGCACTTCTATCGGTTGCTCCATCATGCGCGCGAACTCATCTTTACCTACACCTCTACGAGCGAGGTCTTGGGTAGCCATGAGCGCAGTCGCTACCTATTGCAGCTCAAAATGGAGTGGCTACAGCAAAATCCTAATGTCAACTGGAAAGAATACTTCTATCAAATTCCTGCGGCCAAACAACAAAACGATCAAAACCTCATCCCGAAAACGGCTGCCATACAAAACCGTATTAAAACTTACCTAGCCGGAAATGTTTCGGCATCTGCATTGCGCAAGTATGTCAATTGCCCACTTGATTTTTACTATCGGTATGTGGTTGAATTTGGCGAAGAAGAAGAGGTTGAAGAAGACATTGCTACTAGTACGTTTGGCTCGCTTATCCATAGTTGCTTAGAAGAACTCTTCACTCCATATGCCCACCGCGACAAAGAAGGCAAGTTGGTCACCCCCGCGCCTGGGCCCATAAATGAACAACACATCGCCAAAATGCTCACTGACTTCCCTGACGTACTGCGCAAGTATTTTATGAAGTATTTTGATCACAACGAAGCGCTTTTTCAACGCGGTAAAAATCTATTGAGTTTTGAAATGGCATTAGACCTTACCCAACAAATGCTCCTCAAAGAACTTGCGTTTGTCAAAGGACTTTCTGAGCCGCTTTATATCATTCAATTAGAAGGTCGTTTTGAGCTCACGCGCACCGTGCAAGTAGGTCCAGAGCAAATTCCAATTCACTTTGTAGGTTATATCGATCGCATCGACAGGATTGGCGCTGCTCAATACCGTGTCATTGATTACAAATCGGGGAAAGTCATTGAAAGCGACGTAAAAATGTCCCAAAAGCAAGATGCCTATACCAATCTGACCAAGCCCAAGCATGCACTCCAGCTTTGTCTTTATTCTTTATTTTTTCAGGAAACTTTCGGTCACTTACCCGCCGAATCACGCATAGAATCATTGATCAATCGAGACGACAATTTTGCGCTCTGCATGGATAAAAGCACGGATTTATCTATTGTGCCGAGTATATTCGATAACGGTGTTCAGACACTTGTAGAAGATTTACTCGATGAACAGGTACCCTTTACGCATACTCCAAAATCGAATTACTGTCAGTTTTGTACATAAAAAAACCTGGAACGGAATTCCAGGTTCTTCTGCAAGATAATTAAAACCAAAATGAACAATGACTTGCTCTTTTTATCGAGACGAGTGTTGTTCGGTTTTGGTTGCTTAGTATAATTCTAATTTGAGCGCCGAACGGTAATCTTTAATTTCTTCGCGATTGATTTTGTGATCGGCGTTCTTGAGAAGATTCAAGAAATAAAGTAAGTTTTCTTTGTCTTCAATTTCAATCGGGTATTCGTTGCCTTCTTCATCTTCTTCGTATTGCGCTTCTACGTCGAAACATTCATTCTCTTGAAGAAACTCATAAGTGAGGCGCAAAGATTTGACGACCAATGGGTCTTGTTCGAGCAATGCCATTTCTCGTAGCTCTTTGAGGTCTTCGATGAGTTTCGGAGCCTCGAGGCCCTTTTTCTCTACATTGGCAATGATTTGTTCAAGTTTTTGATTGGCACGCAAAGTTTTCATGTTGTCTTAATTGAGAAGCAAATTTAGTGCATTTCCTGAAATAAACATCGCGCTGTCCGTAACATTAATCTCCTAAAAGCATTTCTAGCTCTTTTAAAGCTATTTTTGTTATATGGATATGATTTTCCACGCGTTCACAATTGGCCTGATCCTCTCGATCATCCCCGGGCCAGTGTTTTTTGTTTTGCTAGAAAATAGCATCACAAAAGGCATCAGAAGCGCATTAGCTATAGACTTCGGCGTGATGCTCAGCGATATCGTTTATATCCTACTGTCGGTCCTTTTTGTCGAGCAAATCAATTCGCTCCTTTCGGGAAAAAACAAAGAACTCTTTGATGTGCTGGGTGGGCTCATCTTTATCGCTTTTGGAATTGTCAATTTGTTCAAGAAATCTAAAATACACGACGGCGATCAAGAATTAGAAGAGGTCACAGAGAGATACCATTTACAAGAAAGCAGCAACCCAAAAAAAAACTTTGGGCTCATGATCGCTAAAGGGTTTCTTCTCAACTTCGCCAATCCGCTTGTTATTTTTTATTGGCTGAGTGTGGCCTCAGTGGCCAAACACGATAGCCCCGATGACAGCAACGGATTCTTGTTTCTCTTTCTAGGTACCATTCTCGTCACCTTTTTTACTTTTGACGTCATTAAGATCATTACTGCTAAGAAAATCAGAAATCTCGTGACTGTTCAATTATTGAACCTTCTCAATAAATTCATTGGAAGTGTTTTTATTGCTTTTGGCCTGTTCTTCATTTTCCGAGTCATTTTTTAAGATCGCTATGCGCAGCAGAATACTCCTCATTTTTATTTGTGTGTTCGGAAGCATTTTTGGACAAGAAGTGAAGGTACTTAAAGAAAACCTGAGTCCAAAAACACGCATTTATTGGGATGCATCCAACAAACATGTACAAGGAGTTGGTTGCTATTTTCGCAGTGAGGCCAGTCCAAACACCACTGAAAAACACGGCAAATGGCTTTTTTATTCCTATGATGGTATATTAGAAGAAGAGGCCAACTACTACCGCGGACGCTTGCACGGGAAGCGCGTTTTTTACGACGAGCAAAAGCGCGTTAAACAGGAATCCTATTATAAATTTAATGTGCCAGACTCCATTTACAGGGAGTTTGCGCCCGATGGGAAAATACTAGTTCGAGGGCAGTTTGAACTGGGTAGTCCTGTAGGTTTATGGGAATACTTTTACACAGACGGCCGAGAAAAATCGATTGAAAACGTCGTAAACGACACCGTCTTTCTAATGGCATTTTGGAAACCCGACAGCTTACACACTCAAACTATTAAAGATGGCAATGGGCAAATTGTCAATTATTATTTGGGGGGTGTTGTCAAAGAACGCTACACGTTTAAAAATGGACTTAAAACCGGGCCATTTGAAGAAAGAACTGCCAATGGTGTACTTTCAGTTGCGGGTGCATTCGATCAAGGAAAAAAAGATGGTCTTTGGGAATTTTACCGTTTTGACGGTGTGTTAGAAAAACAAGTGGGTTACAAAGCAGATTCACTCGACGGCAATTACCTTGTGATGCGCAACGAAACTGATACCCTCACACATGGTGCTTACGAGTTAGGATTAAAGACAGGAAAATGGAAGTGGTTTACACCCGAAGGTAAACTCGATATGGAAGGTTATTTTTCTAAAGGAAAACAAGATAGCATTTGGCATTATTATTTTTCAAATGGGCAACTCTCCTACATCGCACACTATAAAGAAGACCTCCGCACCGGAAACTGGACTTATTACTATCCAAATGGCGCGTTGTATCGAACAGGTAGCTACCAAAATGACTTGCGCACGGGCCAATGGCAAACTTGGTACGAAGACTCTACCCTACTCATGTCAGGAAAGTACCTCAACGGTAAAGAAGAAGGCGAATGGTTCAATTACTGGGAAAATGGCCGAATCAAAGACAAATCATCTTTTCGAGATGGCAATCTAGATGGTCTTTGGGAATCTTATTCACCAGAATCCGTTCTCAAGGTAAAAGGCACCTACAAAGCAGGGTATAAAGTGGGGGAATGGACGAGTTACTACAACAATGGCCGACTCAAAGAAAAGCAACATTACAAAGTTTTCACGCAAAAAAATGTCGCCGACGGCATGGCTATTATGGGCTTGAAAGAAACCGTCAGCGATTTTCATGGTTCTTACGAGGCCTATTCACAAGCCGATTTTCAAATCAAAGAAACGGGAAAATACTACCACGGTCTCAAACACGGCACCTGGACCAACTACTATCCGGGCGGGGTTGTCCCGACAATCATCGCACAATACCGATATGGTAGACTACACGGTGTGTTCAAGCAGTATGACCGCTATGGCAGACTCGTTTATGAAATCCACTACAAAAATGGGCTCAAAGATGGTCCGTTCTATGCCTACAACGAAAATGGTCAACTCGTTAGTAAGAAGCAATTCAAAAAAGGAGTTGAACTTGGGGCACAAAGCCAAGAAGGCTTTAGTCCTTATTGATCAAGGTCTCGATAAAGCAAGTGAGTTCGATAAAATCGTCTACACTAAGGCGCTCTGGTCGCTGTTGTTCAAATTTTTCGGGTAGTGGCGCATCTTTTAATAAAACACGCAAAGAGTTTCTCAGCGTTTTTCGCCTTTGATTAAAAGCTACCTTAACCACTTGAAAGTATAATTTTTCGTCACAAGGGAGCGCATCGCGCTCATTGCGCACACAACGAATCACACCACTTTTTACCTTTGGCGGCGGAATAAACACGTGCTCATCTACGGTAAAACAATAATGGATATCGTAATAGGTTTGCAACAGCACACTGATGATGCCATATTCTTTGGAACCAGGCTTTTGGGCAACCCTCACCGCGACTTCTTTTTGAAACATGCCCATAATTTGAGGCACCTGATTGCGGTGTTCAAGGCACTTGAAAAGACGCAAATAATCGATAGATTCAATATCTACATCGAGTAACCACAAATCAATTTCGGGAATTTCCCAGAGATATTTACTGAGAGCACCCATGCCAGGGCCAATTTCCAACACTTTTCGGGTGTTGTCTGTCCAGATGACTTGCTTGGCAATTTTTTGACAAGTACCAGCATCTTTTAAAAAGTGCTGTCCGAGTTGCTTTTTTGGTTTAACGCTCATGGGATGAATGCTTCAATGACATTGAGCGTGGTGCGAAAGGCAGCAAATTTTCCTTGAAAATGCGAGGAATGATCTTGTTGCAACGCAGGGGCGTAATTCGCTTGATACCGATCAAGTGTTTCTTGATCTTTGGCTAAATACATGACAGAATAGGTACAGCCCCCATCTTCTTCTCCATTTACCCGAGAGAGACGGCATTCTAAAAAGCAACCCGTCTTCAATACGTCTTGGATGTGAGAGCCTCTCATATAAGCCAACCATTCGTGCTCCACTGCTTGGTCAATACTGACCGTTACATTGTAAATAACCATAACACAAAGGTAGCCAAAGCTGCGGACTGCAAAAAATTGAAAGGTCTTAAGTATTTCTACTGTAGATTTTAAACAAAAATTATATTACTTTTAACCAAGAATCAATAAACTCATACCATGAAAAAACTCTTACTTTCTACTTTATTTACAATGACTTATGCCCTTTCTTGGGGTCAGTCTTGTACGCCTGGCGCCAATTTTGTGGACTCCACTTACGGCATTTGGCCAGACACCACCCAAAACCTTCCGCCCGCACTACCTAATGTGGCTTACTCAACAGACATCAACTTCAAAGTGCCATCTACTGTTACTGCTGAAATCGACCCAAGTGGTCAATTTGTGGGTTCAGTTATCCAACAATTTACAATAGATGCACTCCAAGGCTTGCCTCCAGGTTTTGACTACGCATGTAATATCTCTAGCTGTACATACGTCGGAGGCGCCAACGGTTGCGCAAATATCTTTGGAACCACAGACTCAATTGCCGTCTTCCCGGTTACCGTAGACGTCACAGCAACTGTTTTGGTGGTGCTTTTCCCGGGTTTGCCTCCCACTCCTGTTACCCAGACAGTGTCTTTTGACGGTTACAAAATTGTAGTTGGTTCAGGAGGTGTCATTGATCAGGTAATCAATCCATTGAGCCTGCAGCCGAATCCGGCCAGTACATCAATTGAAGTGACTGGCTTATACAATGGTGGTACTTCTACCATCACACTGCGCGACCTCACTGGAAAAGTGATAGAAGTTCAACAAACCAATGCAAGTACAACTAGCTTTGACTTGAGCAAACTTTCTAGCGGAAGTTACCTCATTGAACTAACAGATAACTTTGGCACACAACTACAAAAATTTGTGAAGCTTTAAGCCAAACAACATAACAAATGAAGGGGAGGAAACTCCCCTTTTTTTATGACCTTATTTTTGATACAATCCGCGTTCTGCGATATACTTAGCAACGGGCTCTGTCACTAGAAACGAACAATCCTTTCCTTCAGCTAAGCGCGCACGTATATGACTTGCGCTGATTCCCAAAATTGGGACGTCTTTGACTATTTCAATATTTGGATGGGCTAATAATTCAGGATTGATTTCATGATCTATTTCATCTTCGGCAATTCTAGGATATACAAAAAGGCGATGGTAGGCTAAGATTTGCTCCCAGTTATACCACTTGTGAAAGGTTCGCAAATTATCTGCACCAATCAATAAACTAAATTCATCTTGTGGGTACTTTTCTTGCAGATGCGTGAGTGTAGAAATCGTATAATTGGGTTTTGGCAAGTGAAATTCAATGTCACTAGCTTTTAAAAGAGGGCTGTCGTAAATAGCGTCTCTGACCATGTCTAAGCGCAAATGATCAGCAAGTAAGGTTGATTTCTCTTTGTGTGGATTATGCGGGGTCACAACCAACCAAACTTGATCTAGTTGTTGGAGTTGAGCCATATGATTGGCAATGATCAGGTGCCCAACATGAATGGGGTTAAAGGTTCCAAAAAACAAACCTATTTTCATGGCTCAATAAATGCTAAAATGAGTTGCTCTATTGGCTCAATTGCGACTGTGCGGTCGTCGTTCACTACGACATGATCAAAAGCACTAGAATGGCTCATCTCTTCGGCTGCTTTGGCGATGCGCAACTGTATTTTTTCTTCTGAATCTGTTTGGCGTTTGCGCAGCCTTTCTTCTAAGACAGCAATACTTGGTGGTTGAATAAAGATGGAGAGTGCTGCGTCTTGGAGTTTCTGTTTGATTTTTATGCCGCCGATGACATCTACATCAAATACCACTACTTTTCCCGCAGACCAGATGCGTTCGAGTTCTGCTTGGAGGGTGCCGTAATACATTCCCGTATAGACCTCTTCCCACTCAAAAAATGCGCCCTCCTCGATTTTTTGCTTGAATTGTTCGGGTTGCAAAAAATAATAATGGACGCCATTTTGTTCTTGACCCCTTGGCGGCCGTGAACAAGCAGAAATGGAAAAGGCTAATTGCGGGAATTTAGCCAGTAAGGCCCCAACAATGGTAGATTTACCAGCGCCAGAGGGTGCAGAAATGACAATGCTGCGTGGGGTCTTCATTGGTTACAAGGCGTTGAGAACTTGTTCTTTGATTTTTTCGAGGTGGTCTTTCATGATCACGACTCTTCTTTGGATTTCGGAATGGTTGCACTTGCTACCGAGCGTGTTGATTTCACGGCCCATTTCTTGCGCTATGAAACCGAGTTTTTTGCCGGATGCCTCTTGGTTGAGCGTCTCTGTGAAGTAATTGAGGTGCTGTTGCAACCTTTGTTTCTCCTCAGAAATGTCGAGTTTCTCGACATAATAGATCATTTCTTGTTCCAAACGATTGGCATCAATTCTAGATTCGTCGATAGAGGCCAAGCCTTTTTGAATGCGTTCTTTGACCTGTGCTACGCGTTCTTGCTCAAAGGGCACGATTGCCTGAAGTTCGTTTTGAATATGTGCCAGATTGGACTTGAGATCTTGGGCAAGTCCTTGGCCCTCTTGTTTGCGAAACTTTTGGAGTTGCGCGCATGCTTCTTGAACCAAATCCAAGACAAATTGTGCTTCTTGATCGGAAAGCGCCTCTAATTGACTATTGAGCACATCGGGCATACGCAAGACGATCGAAAGATAATCTTGGGTGTTGGTGCCCCATGTATCGTTGAGTGCTTTGAGTTTTTCGAAGTATGCTGTAGCGACCGACTCATTGATCAGCCCAGATACTTGGTGTTGTTGACTCTCGATGTAGATACCGAGATCCATTTTACCACGCATCAATGCATCTGTGACCAATTTGCGAACTGGTGTTTCGAGGTCGCGGTAACTTGAAGGTATTTTGAGGTTGAGGTCGAGGCCCTTTGAGTTGAGCGAACGCACCTCAACAGATATTTTTTTATCCTGGAACTGTCCGTTGGCTTTGCCAAAACCAGTCATTGATTGCAGTGCAACTTGGTCCATTTTTAGTCGTTATCGATTAGTAAGTCAGCATCGATGCCCTCATTTTGTTCTTTGACAAACCACGCAATTTCACTCATGATTTGCGCCTTCTGATCTGTTTGCGGAGCGCGTTCTTCAATGTATTCTTTGAGCAAAAGTTGGGATTCAAGTAACTGAGACTCATCAAAAGGACCAGACATATTTTCAATAATAGTGAGGCAATCGAGTGCTTCGAGGTAATCACCCTGAGAAGCCAACATCACAAAAAATGGCAAGTGCGCATCGAAAGGTAATTTGGAATTCCAAATGGCAGACAACACCAGCTTGCGA
>JAJTGF010000009.1 GCA_021299335.1 Cryomorphaceae bacterium | reverse complement strand
AAAGCGTTTGTTGGTGCGCTCTGGGCCGCCTTCGCCAGCGAACATGCGCGTAGGGTCTTCGCCTTCGCGTTTGAATGGGAACAAGCCAGCCGTGTAAGGGAATTCGCCCGGTACGTTTTCTTGCAAAACCCAACGCAGGATATCGCCCCAACTCACGAAGTTTGGCGTCGCTACTTTCGGAATTTGTAAATGAGATAGCGACTCGGTGTGCGTTTGGATCGTTAAAATTTTGTCTCGGACCTTGAACTGATACTCAGGGTTTTTGAAAGCCTGTTTTTTGGCATCCCAGTTTTGTAAGATTTCCCAATTTTTGGGGTCAAAGTTGAGTTTTTCTTGTTCAAAAGCTTCTTGCAAGCCTTTTACCAAGCGGTCTTTGTCTTCTAGATTGGAAGCTTTTAGGGTATCTATAGAAACCTGAAGTCCGTGGAGTTTAGTTGCGACCACCACTTGTGTGTCGACCCATTTGTCGTAGGCACGATTGCTTTCAGAAATTTCGGAAAGGTAGCGGGTGCGCTCCGGCGGAATCACATAAATTTTTTGCGACATCTCGCGGGTGATGGCAAACGTAGATTTGAGGTTGCCGCCTGTTTTTTTCACGACGTGATCCATCATGACCTTGTACAAGGTATTCATGCCGGGGTCGTTGAACTGCGATGCGATGGTGCCATAAACAGGCATGTCGTCTACTGGGCTATCCCACAAGTTGTGGTTGCGCTGGTATTGCTTGCGAACGTCACGCAGGGCATCTAGGGCACCGCGTTTGTCGAATTTATTGAGTGCAATGACGTCGGCGAAGTCGAGCATGTCGATTTTCTCGAGTTGGGTTGCGGCGCCATATTCGGGCGTCATGACGTACAAAGACACGTCAGAATGGTCTAGAATCTCGGTGTCGGACTGCCCGATTCCGGAGGTTTCTAGGATAATGAGGTCGTAGTTAGCCGCTTTCAAGATAGAAATGGCTTCGGCAACGTGCTTTGAAAGCGCAAGGTTGGACTGACGCGTGGCCAAAGAGCGCATGTAAACGCGCGGGCTCTTGATGGCGTTCATGCGGATGCGGTCGCCGAGGAGTGCGCCGCCTGTTTTTCTTTTAGAGGGGTCTACTGAAACCACCGCGAGTTGCTTTTCTGGGAAGTCGAGCATTGCTTTTCTGGGAAGTCGAGCAAGAAACGGCGCACGAGCTCGTCTACCAAAGAAGACTTACCCGCTCCGCCCGTACCGGTGATACCTAATACCGGAACAGCTGTTTGTGCACCCGCTGCGCGCAAGGCGTTCAATAATTCAGAGTTTTCTTCTGGAAAGTTCTCCGCAGCGCTGATGCAGTGTGCTAAGGTTGGAATGGATTTTTGCGCTACGGCCGCCAAGATACTTTCGCTAGACTCTTTTTTGGCTTGCCCCACCGCAAAATCACATTTTTGAATCAGGTCGTTGATCATGCCTTGAAGGCCCATAGAACGGCCGTCGTCTGGGTGGTAGATACGTGTGATACCGTAGGCTTGTAGTTCTTCAATTTCTGAAGGCAAGATAGTGCCGCCACCGCCGCCAAATATTTTGATTTGAGGAGCTCCTTTTTCTTGGAGTAAATCGTGCATGTATTTGAAGTATTCCATGTGGCCGCCTTGGTAGGAGGTCATGGCAATGGCCTGAGCATCTTCTTGAATGGCACAGTTCACTACCTCTTCAACAGAGCGGTCATGACCAAGGTGAATCACCTCACAGCCGGTGGCTTGGATGATGCGGCGCATGATATTGATGGCGGCGTCGTGGCCATCGAAGAGCGCTGCTGCTGTTACAATGCGAATTTTATGTTGTGGGATATAAGGCTGAACCTGTTCCATACGTATTATTGATTGATGCGCAAATTTAGGCTTTTTTCGGCAATTTTAGCCATTCACTATTTTCTCTACGATGCTTGCCACAGCCGGGCAAATCAGCGTGTTTTGCGCCGTTAAATCCATGATTTGATACATGTTTTTGCGATCGGTGTGGGGATATTCTCGGCAGGCTAGAGGGCGGTCTTCGTAAACAGCACAAGTGTTGTCTTGGAGCAAATTAAAGCAAGGAGAGCTTTGCAAGACGTAGTCGTCGTCTTCATCGCGCTTTAAATATTGCGCAACCAATTGGCTTTCTTTCATGCGCAGCGCTTTGGCCATTCTGCGGATATCGGGCTGTCGAAATATAGGACTGGTCGTTTTGCAGCAATTGGCACACTGTAGGCAGTCTCTTTTGGCAAATTCTTTTTGATGTGCCGTATGGAAGCGTTGGTCGAGGTCTTTGGGTTTGCTTTTGTTCCATTTTTTGAGTTGTTGCTGGTTGCTCTTGAAATTGGTTTTGGCCAACGCCAAGATTTCCTTGTCATTACTTGAAATCTCACCCATTGCTAGTTAACTTTGTACGAAGATACAATCAAAATGGAATTTCCGCAGTTCAGAAAACTCGAGAATGGGAGGTCGCTCTACAAAATCACCTCTGCAAATCAATTCACCGAACTGCAGCAAATAGGTTCAAAGTGGTTTGCTTACCAATTTGAAGTCGATCAATTCCCCGACTTAATGCGCGTCCAAGAAATGCTTCAAGGAAGTCATCCGTTCGTTCGTGTTCAAAAAGATGAATTTGAAATCATTTATTCACGTCTCTAAACAATCATTCCGCTCCAATCGTTACCTAATTATGAAAAACACCGCACTCATCACCGGCGCGTCGTCCGGAATCGGCAAAGAACTCGCGCGCATTCACGCTTCAAAAGGAGGCGCCCTCATTTTAGTAGCCCGAAGAATTGACTTACTCGAGAACTTAAAAGAAGAACTCGTTGTAAAATATAATGTCCCAGTTCACTTGATTCAAAAAGACCTGAGTGTGGTGGGTTCGTCTCATGAAGTTTATGATGAGGTCAAGCAAAACGGTTGGGAAGTGGACTACTTATTCAACAACGCAGGTTTTGGCGGCAAAGGAGCGTTTCTAGACCGCGACCTCGAGTCCGATGTAGAAATGGTGCGCCTCAACGTCATGGCCCTATTGAAATTGACGCATTTATTTGGAAAAGACATGAAAACCAGAGGTATAGGCAAGATTTTGCAAACCGCTAGTACCGCTGGGTTTTTACCTGGCCCCTATCAGAATACTTATTTTGCCACCAAAGCTTTTGTGGTTTCGCACACGCAAGGATTGGCCCATGAGCTCAAAGGTACAGGCGTTACGGTTACCGCGCTTTGCCCTGGCCCGGTCGAGACCGAATTTGCCCAAGTGGCCGGCTTTGGCGGTTCACAAATGTTTGATGGCGCCGCAAGTGCCTACCAAACCGCGCTCAAAGGATATAAGGCCATGGAGAAAGGAAAAGTGATTTGCATTACAGCATTCAAATTTACCTTCCTGATCAAAGGCATCTTGCCCTTCATGCCAGCTAAGATCACCGCTGCGATCATTGCTAAAATGCAGCAATCTTAAGACTTTTCTTTGTAGCTTTGCAATATGCATAGCATTCCACTCTTCCTTAGCGATGTCGCTGGCTCTGAAGTCATCGTAATCGTATTGGTTGTTTTGTTGTTTTTTGGCTCTAAAAGTGTCCCAGGTATTGCCAAAACACTTGGGCAGGCACTTTATCAAGTGCGCAATGCTTCCAATGAGCTGCAACAAGAAATCAGAAAGTCAGGTCAAGAGATGAAAGCAGATCTCAACATTGAAAGCATCCTCAAAGAAACCGAAGAAACGTTAGTGGCACCTCTCGATCAAATGACCACCGACATCGACAACACCATTCACTACGGCAGCATGCCAAAGCAAGTTAAACAACAAGTTACTGCCGGAAATCCTATTGAAAACACATCAAACCCAGCATCATGACACAAGTCGGTATCATCATGGGCAGCAAGTCTGACTGGCCAATTATGCAAGAAGCAAAATTGATTTTGGAGCAATTCGGCGTGAGTGTCGAGGCCGAGGTTGTTTCTGCGCACCGAACCCCGGACAAAATGTTTGCATACGCCAAATCTGCGGCCAGCAGAGGGATCAAAGTGATCATCGCAGGTGCAGGTGGCGCGGCACATTTACCCGGCATGACTGCCTCCATGACGACACTTCCCGTGATTGGTGTACCGATTAAATCTTCCAACTCAATAGACGGCTGGGACTCCATCTTATCGATTCTTCAGATGCCCAATGGCATTCCGGTGGCAACAGTAGCGCTCAATGGCGCTAAAAACGCAGGTATCTTGGCGGCACGCATGATCAGTGCCTTTGATGCCGATCTTCAGGCCAAGCTTGACGCCTATATGGCAGACATGGCGCAGCAAGTGCTTGACGCTAAGCTGTAATTGTAAATTTTTGTTTGTTTGTCTCTTTGCCTTTACTCGTAAAGCAAGTATTTGCTTCGGGTTTGCATAAATGCATCAAGGCCAGGTTTCCAAGTGGCTCTGATTTCTTTGGCAGACCAACCTTTTTCTAGCTGCTCTTTGAGGCTGGCTGTTCCGGCCAGACGATTAAAAAACGCAGGTTGATCAATGAACTCGATGCTATCTCCTAGAAGTTCTTTGGCTTGAATCAGGTAGTTGAGATTCAGTTGATAGCTTCTTTTACCCGTATTTTGGCTGAGTTCCATTCCCTGGCAAATTTTGTTCAGGTGCAATGGATTTTTGGCGCCAATCGTCGGAATCGGCATGAATTGGTAATTTGTCGGCGGAAATTTCGGATGCCCATAGACTTCAAAGGGTTTGTCGGTGCCCCGTCCAACACTTACAGTGGTTGCTTCAAATAGACACAAACTTGGGTATAGCGCAATGGCGGCATCTGTGCGCAAGTTTGGCGAGGGCGCAACAGGCAAACTGTAAGTCAGTTTGTGTTTGTAGTTTTTACAAGGGATGACCCACAGTTGACAGCGTCTGGCATTGGGAAGCCAGCCTTCTCCGTTGATCATCATGGCGTATTCTCCGATGGTCATGCCGTAGACAATTGGTACAGGGTGCATTCCTACAAAAGATTTGTAAGTGGGCTCGAGAACTGGTCCGTCGACGTAATGCCCATTGGGATTCGGACGATCGAGCACCACCAATTGCTTGTTGTTTTCGGCACAAGCTTCCATGACATAATGCAAGGTGGAGATGTAGGTGTAAAAACGGACGCCCACATCTTGGATGTCGTAAATGACGATATCGATATCGGCGAGCTGCTCGTCGGTGGGTTTTTTGTTGGAACCGTAAAGTGACACTAGCGGCAAGCCTGTTTTATCGTCGGTGCTGTGTCCGATGTGCTGCCCCGCATCTGCATCACCTCTAAACCCGTGTTCAGGTGCAAAAACCTTGACGATATTGAGCTTCAGGGCCAAAAGCGTATCTACGAGATGGATGTCTTTAACCACAGATGTTTGATTGGCTACTACCGCGATTCGCTTACCGATTAAGGAATCAGTGAAAAGATGCAAGCGATCAATGCCGAGCTGTGGTGCGGCAATGCTCGGTTTTTGTTGCGCAGGTTGGTTGGGAAAACCCGCCAAAGAAACGGAGTCTTCTTCAATGACAATTGTTTCGGCAAACTGCACGGGGTTGGGGCTGAAGGTCGGGTCGGAAAAGATACCACAGGATGCAAGCAAAAATGTAAGCAGCGCCACAGATGCCAAAACCTTTGTGTATTTTTGGACTTGTAAAACAAAATTTGTGTCGTTCGAGCGCTTCATATCTTCTAGGCTGATTCGTCAAAAGCACCTCGGGCTTCGGGTTTCTAGGCCAGTGCTTCGGATTTCTGTGGTGAGCATCGCGCTAGCTATTTTGGTCAATTCCTTAACGCTGGCTATCGTACGCGGTTTTCAGCAAAAAATCAAGGACAAAATTACGGGTTTTAACGCTCCACTTTTCATTTCTAAGGCGGGTTCTTCACATATTTTTGAAGCAGAAGCGCTAGATCGCCGCATCTATTCAGATGGCAAACGGACAAGATTCTCTCGTGCAGCGACAAGATCTGCTTGGGCTCATGCTCAAAGGGGTTGAATCTCACTACAATTGGTCTTTTCTACAGGAGCATTTGGTACAGGGCCGTGTCATTAAGCCGCAAAATATAAATGAAATATTGATTTCGTCAGAGACGGCTCAAAAATTAAATATCAAGTTAAATGATGATGTATCGGCCTATCATATCAAGCAGCAGCCTTTGCTCAAGAAATTGAAAGTCGTCGGGATTTACAATACTGGTTTTCTAGAATACGATCAGAAATTAGTTTTTGGGAACCTAGCGTTGGTGCAGCAAATGAGTGACAACGGCACTAAAATTTCCCTGAGGCCCATTCTAGACGGTCCCTCGTCATTTTTAATAACAGTTGAAGTAGCGGGCGACGCATCCAATTTATTGTTCGATTGGGGTATGGGCAAAGACATCTACACGGCGCAGCGTTTCACGACCCTGAGCGATACCACACTTAAAGTTTACGCTTACCGTTTCAGCAATTCTTCGAGCAAGGTAGAGCTCATCGATAGCGCGCAGCTCCAAATTCAGTCACCCGGAATACTGGCCTTCAATGACTTGAAACAGGACAACAGCGAGCCCATTTGTTTGATTGACGGTGCCAATGAGCAAGTTTTTGCGACCCAAAAAGGGCCGCTGCGCTTTCGGTTTTTTGACGGAATGGGTACAGCGGCTCAATTTATTTCAGGTTTTGAAGTAGGAGTAACTGATTTTGCCGCGTTGGCCAGTACCGAAAAAGCACTAAAGGAGGCGGTCGAGATGCGGCCCGTGAACCAACATTTATTGCAGGTAAGTAATATTCAGGATACCGAAGCAGATTTATTTTCTTGGCTGCACTTTTTGGATTTCAATGTCTTGATCATCATCTTTCTGATGTTACTGATTGGCATCATCAATGTAGGTTCCGCAATACTCGTATTGATTGTCGTGCGCACCTCTTTTGTCGGCTTGCTCAAGGCATTGGGTGCCAATAATCGCTCCATTCGCCAGATTTTCTTGTGGCAAGCAGCCTATCTTTTGTTGCGCGGTTTGCTCATCGGTAATTTACTAGCGGTGCTGCTATGTTGGTTACAATTTCGTTTTGAGATTTTCCGACTCAATCCAGAAGTATATTACTTAGATGCTGTACCTATTTCTTTTGACATTTGGAATTTCATCTTTATCAATGTCTTAACTTTTGGTACTTGCATGATCGCTTTGCTTTTGCCAAGTAGGGTTGTAGCGCGCATTTCTCCCATTAAAGCCATTCAATTCAAATGAGTTGGTGGGTGGGGCAACAAGTGAGTGTATTGCGCGAAGCAGGTGTGTTTACCGTAAAAGTGATTGAAGCAGATGCCCTGCAACTCGAAGACGAAAACGGTTTTTGTTACCGTTACCTCCAATCCATGGTGGTAGCACGCCAAGAAATACAAATACAGCAAATAACGGTTAAAGATGCGCAGATGGCTCAAAAACCGAAAGCGCAAAAACCAGTAAGCACCAAAGAAAATGCGCTTCCAAGCATAGATTTACATGCAGAAGAGCTAGGTGTATCTCCACAGCTTCCAGCTCACGATGTCTTGCTTGCCCAACTGAGTGCTTTTAAGCGATTCTGCAATTTACAGGCCCGTTCCAGGCAAACCAAATTTTTGGTCATCCACGGGGCAGGAGAGGGGCGCCTCAAGCAAGAAATCAAACAGCTTGTTTTATCCCGACCGGGAATAGCGATGCACGATGCTCAATGGAGTAATGGAGCTGTTGGCGCTTCTAGAATTGAACTTGTATTGAGTGTTTTTACAGCTTTTTAAGGTAGCCCGATGTAGCCGGGGATGCCTTTTGGGATGTCAAATACCCACGTGTAGTAGCCAATATAATGTGAACTGAAATAGCCTAAGCGCGTTTTCAAAGATTTTGGAAAGCTCAACTGCTGTGTAGCGGGAAGTCCGCTGATCCGCCACTGCGGTGCCACGCCATCTTGCTGACACGGCGCATGTCTTTTTGGTCCGTAGAGCTTGGTTCCGTATTGAAATACCGCCGACCATAAATGGGTTTTTATGGTTTTTCCTTTCGGGTTTTCTGGCGAAAATGCATAGTAGGCACCAAATTGAATTTTGCCCTTAAGGATACTAGCCATGCCCAGGAAGTAGGCATGCCCCATGCTGTGACTCACGGCGTAGAGTGTATCATTCAGCGGGTCATTTCCATTCATAGACAACTCTTGAAGCAGATTGCGCCCTGCTTGTTTACCAGCTAAATAACGGATTCGAAAACCTTCGTAGTTCGGTTTTGTAGCGAGCAAGCTATAAGTTCTGACTTCCTGCTGATGGGCAATTTTTGTGGTGGAACAATGGTGCGCGCCCGAGCAGGGTTTTGGGTAGAGGGCTGCGCTACTTACAAATTGCAGCAAGGACCCATGGTTGGAGGTAGATACACTGTGATGCCCATCTGCATAATACGTTTTGTAGGGCTTGAAGCGTTTTTGAATTTCGGCAATGAATGCTGCTTGTGGCCAATAACCGAACTGATCTGAGCTGTAGATCAGATTTTTGGATCGGGGGCGTTCGAGTCCTTTTGCATTGATCGCTTGAAGAGCTTGCTCGGGATCTTGGCTGCTTGAAATAGGGCGGTAACCATTCACAAACAAAAGGATGCGCTGTGGGCGCTCGGCTTGAGATAGAAAGGGCACCAATGCGCCATTTTGAATTTGAAAGAGCGCTTGCTCCATCTTTTTGTTTTCACCTCTGCGATGGATCACCACGAGTTGTGTGGGTGCTTTTACGCGCTTGGCATCTGGGTAGAAGCGAACATAACGGCTGTCATGCGTATAAAAGAGCTGGCCTTTCTTGTTTTGTTTGAAATGTAGCACGGGTAGTGCTCTTTGGGTGTGCCATTTGCCGTTGTTTTCCCTGAATAATTGAAAACGAAGGCGCGTACTTTCTTTTGGCTGGAAATAAGTCCGGTTGTTGAGTGCTTGATCTAGTGCTGCGGTGCTTGCGTTTTTAAAATCGGTGAGTTGGTGGTAACGAAAGTGGATTTGGGTATTGTAAAAGTCGATTGCCCAAAGCGCAGCAATATTACCGGCGATGACCGCAGCCCACAAAAAAAGTTTTAAAAAGCGATAAGACCACCTTCTGAAGAAGCGGCTTTCGGCCATGCGGCGGTTGATTCGCCTGAATGTCAGTATTTGAAGGAATATAGTTAGGAGTATAGCAAAGAAGTGGACGAGTGTCCAGTCGATGCCTAACCACGTAAAGCGGATTTTAAAAAAAGGGTTGTTTGGATCTTTGTAGTTGAGCAGCTGATTGCTTTGCTCGAACAAATAAAAGGCATTCTGGGGTGTTTGTGCCTCTTGGATACTTCCGTCGCTATTTTCAGTCCAGGCGATATGAACTACCCTGCCGTTAGCTGCAAAAAACCGTGGAGAACTGTATAGAAAAAAGAGGGTGAGTAAGAGGTACTTGAACACTTATAAGTGCATGAAGTTTTTCTTGGCGAGCAGTTCATCTTCGGACTCGCGGTAGTCGGGGTCATCGACGCAGCAATCTACAGGGCAAACAGCAGCGCATTGTGGTTCGTCGTGAAAACCAACACATTCGGTGCATTTTTCGTGGGTAATGTAGTAAACATCCATATTAACCGGCTCAAAAGCATGATCCGCTTGGATTTCTTCGCCGTTTAGGGTTTGGATGATGCCTTTGAGTGAAGTGCCGTCGGCAAATTTCCATTCGGCGCCGCCTTCGTAAATCGCATTATTTGGACACTCGGGCTCGCAAGCGCCACAGTTAATGCATTCGTCGGTGATCATGATGGCCATAATTCTTTTTTTTGTGCAAATATAACAACGACTGAGCGAATCTTTTGTGCGCTCCCTGACAAAAAATTAAGAAAATCGTACTTTTGCACCGTGGAAAGAAGCCAAATCATCTCGGCTTTTGCTGCACTCGGTGAAATACTCGAGGCACTCGCAAAAGACCAACCTCGTCCGTTAACTTGTACCGAAGCAGAGTGGGAGGCCCTTCAGCAGCTTATTGAGCGCGAGCAACACCACAACGGTTGGTTTACACCAGACGCCATCAAAATGGCTTTCCAAGAAATTGCGCCATGGTTGAGCAACGTGCAACTGAACAATTGGCTAGCCACCTATTCTTACGCAGAAGTTCCCAAAACCATTGCACTTATTCTACCTGGAAATCTTCCTCTCGTTGGTTTTCACGATTTCTTGTGCGTGCTCTGTGCAGGGCACAAAGCGTTGGTGAAACTCAGTAGTGAGGATGCACGCTTGTTGCCCGCGTTAGCGAAATTATTGGTGCTTTTTGAACCTGAGCTTCAGGCCCGAATTGAATTTGTAGTAGGCAAACTGAGTGGTTTTACTGCTGTAATTGCCACGGGGTCAAATAACAGCATGCTGCACTTCAAGCAATATTTTGAAGCCTATCCTTGTTTGTTGCGCGGTCATAGAACTTCGGTGGCGATTCTAGACGGCACCGAAACAAGTGTCGAACTAGAGGCGCTGGGTCAGGATATATTCCAATATTTTGGAAGAGGTTGCCGGAATGTGACCCAATTGCTCATTGCCCATGACTATGACCTCAATCGATTTTTTGAAGCCATAATCCCCTATGCAGACGTTATTCATCACAAAAAATACGGCAATAATTACGATTACAACAAGGCCATACACCTCATGAATCAAGTCCCGATTCTTGATAACAACTTTGTTTTACTAAAAGAAAGCTCCGAACTTCATTCTCCACTTGGAATGTTGCATTACCACCGTTATCAGTCCAGAGAAGAAGTCCTAGATTTTATAAAAGCGCAGCAACAAGTCATACAATGTGTGGTTGGGCATGGCTATTTGCCTTTTGGCTTGGCGCAGTGCCCGAAACTTACCGATTATGCCGATGGCATTGACACCATGCAATTTCTTGGTAACTTTGCCACATGTCTCTCTTAGATCAATTCATGATTCGTTACAAAACACCCCAAGAAATTGAAATCATGCGCGAAGCAGCGCAAATCGTGAGCCGCACCCTTGGTTTAGTTGCCAAGCATATGCAGCCGGGTGTCACGCCGCGTTTTTTAGATCAGCTTGCCGAAGACTACATCCGCACCCAAAATGCCATTCCTGGTTTCAAAGGCCTCTATGGCTGCCCGAGTACACTCTTGATTTCAGTCAACGAACAAGTTGTACACGGCTTGCCCACCGACAAACCCATCCAAGATGGCGATATCGTTTCTGTAGATTGCGGCTCTGTCTATAAAGGATACTACGGCGATCACGCCTATACTTTTGAAGTTGGTGAGGTGAGTGCCGAGAAAAAACAATTGTGTAAGGTCACCAAAGAGTGCTTGTATTTGGGCATAGAGCAAGCCACCACCGCCAACCGCATCGAAGATATCGGTTGGGCTATCCAACAGCACGCTGAGGCCCATGGCTACGGTGTGGTTCGGGATTTAGTTGGTCACGGCTTGGGCAAAGAACTTCACGAAGACCCACAAGTTCCTAACTATGGCCGCCGCGGCCGCGGTAAAAAAATTCAAAATGGCCTCACCATTGCCATTGAGCCCATGATCAATATGGGTACCGAAAAAGTGGAAACTTTAGAAGATAAATGGACTATTGTAACGGCAGACCGTCTGCCCAGTGCACATTTTGAGCACGACATCGCCGTTGTCGATGGCGCTCCTGTGATCTTATCCACTTTTGATTTTATTTATGAGGCGTTAGGGCTGTGATTTCCCTGACCATTCAAAGCTCTTCAATTGCTATTTATCGCATAAAAAAAAAGCGCCTTTTGGGCGCTTTTTAAATTCATGTTAAAGAAATCTTACAAGTGAATAACTTCGCCGTAAGCCGCTGCTGCTGCTTCCATGATGGCTTCAGACATCGTTGGGTGCGGGTGAACAGTTTTGATGAGTTCCTCGCCAGTTGTTTCAAGTTTGCGCACGGCCACAAGCTCTGCGATCATTTCGGTAACGTTGGCGCCAATCATGTGACCGCCAAGGAGTTCTCCGTATTTCGCATCAAAAATGAGCTTTACAAAACCATCTTTGGCACCTGCTGCACTTGCTTTACCAGAGGCCGAGAAGGGGAATTTACCGACTTTGATTTCGTAACCTGCTTCTTTGGCTGCTTTTTCGGTCATGCCGACACTCGCTACTTCTGGTGAGCAGTAGGTACAGCCTGGGATGTTGCCATAGTTGAGCGGTTCTGGATGGTGCCCTGCGATTTTTTCGACGCAGATGATGCCTTCAGCAGAGGCCACGTGAGCAAGGGCTGGCCCTGGGACTACATCGCCAATAGCGTAATAGCCCGGCAAGTTGGTTTGATAGTAGTCGTCGACGAGAATGCGGCCCTTGTCTACGATAATGCCGAGTTCTTCGAGGCCGATGTTTTCGATGTTGGTCACGACGCCTGCTGCGGAGAGTACGACATCGCATTCAATTTTTTCTTCGCCTTTTGCCGTCTTGATGTTTACCACACAGCCTTTGCCGCTGGTGTCTACAGACTCAACTGAAGCGTTGGTGAGGATATTGATACCTGATTTCTTGAATGATTTTTCGAGTTGTTTGGAGACGTCTTCGTCTTCAACAGGAACGATATTTGGCAAATATTCGACGATGGTAACCTCAGTGCCGATAGCGTTGTAAAAGTATGCGAACTCTACACCGATAGCTCCTGAGCCAACAACGACTAGTTTTTTAGGTTGCGTTGGCAAGGTCATTGCTTGGCGGTAACCGATGATTTTGGTGCCGTCTTGCGGTAGGTTAGGGAGTTCGCGAGAGCGTGCACCCGTTGCCACAATGACACCTTTTGCTGCTGTGTAAGTTGTTTTGTTGCCGCTTTCGTCGGTCACTTCTACAGCTTTTCCAGCTTTGAGAACGCCGTTGCCTTTGAGCACGTCGATTTTATTTTTCTTCATTAAGAATTGAATGCCATTAGACATTCCGTTTGCGACATCTCGGCTGCGCTTGATCATGGCATCGAAATCTGCGCTACTTTCTTTGACGTTGATTCCGTAGTCTGCAGCGTGCTGCAGGTATTCATAAACGTTGGCACTTTTTAACAAGGCTTTGGTCGGGATACAGCCCCAATTGAGGCAGATGCCACCCAAAGATTCTCTTTCTACAATTGCAGTTTTTAAGCCTAACTGTGAGGCGCGAATAGCAGTGACGTAACCGCCCGGGCCGCTACCCACAACAATGATATCGTAACTCATTTTTTCAAAGTTTTAAGGGACAAATTTAAGGCGAAAAATTGAAAGATGCTATCCGATTAATCGTTACTTTTGTTCCTGAATTCTCAAACTATATGGAAACCAATCATCAAAAAGAAGCTACGCTAGAACAAGCCATCGATTTAGGCCTCCGAGCCGACGAATTTGAACACGTCAAACAAATCCTTGGTCGCACCCCAAATTTCACCGAAACAGCTGTTTATTCCGTTATGTGGAGTGAGCACTGCTCCTATAAAAATTCTATCCTTTGGCTCAAAACGCTTCCTAAAGATGGTCCACACATGCTCGTCAAAGCCGGAGAAGAAAACGCTGGCTTGGTTGATATCGGCGACGGCTTGGGTTGCGTCTTCAAAATTGAATCTCACAATCACCCTAGTGCACTAGAGCCCTATCAAGGTGCAGCAACGGGTGTGGGCGGAATCAACCGCGATATCTTTACCATGGGTGCACGCCCCATCGCACAGCTCAATTCCTTGCGTTTTGGTAACATCGAAGAAGCGCGCACAAAATGGTTGGTGAAGGGTGTCACAAAAGGCATCGGCGACTACGGTAACGCTTTCGGTATTCCAATTGTAGGTGGCGAAGTCTTTTTTGACGAATCTTACAACACCAATCCGTTGGTCAATGCTTTTTCTGCCGGCATCATCGACACTAAAAAAATCATCTCCGCTACGGCAAAAGGCCCAGGTAATCCTGTATTTATCGTCGGTTCAGCAACTGGTAAAGACGGTATTGCAGGTGCTGCTTTTGCATCTAAAGACATCACCGAAGAATCTGCCAATGACCTCCCATCGGTTCAAGTAGGCGACCCATTCATGGAAAAACTACTTTTAGAAGCCACCATGGAACTGGCCCAAACCGACGCTATTGTCGGGATGCAAGACATGGGAGCCGCAGGCATCACTTGCTCCACTTGTGAAATGAGCGCGGCTGGCAATGTGGGTATGGAAATTTACCTCGACCGCGTGCCCACTCGTCAAGAAAACATGTTGCCCTATGAAATCTTATTGTCTGAATCACAAGAGCGTATGCTCGTCGTGGTTCAAAAGGGCAAGGAGCAAATCGTTAAAGACATCTTCGACAAATGGGACCTCCACGCCGAAGAAATCGGTCACGTGACCGACACCGGCCGCATCCGCTACTACATGAGCGGGGAGCTCGTCGGCGATGTACCAGCAGAATCACTCGTTTTGGGTGGCGGCGCTCCACAGTACAAAAGAGAATTTACCGAACCAGCATATTACCAAGAATTCAAAAAATTTGACATTGCCCAAGTAGCAGAGCCGCAAGACCTCAAAGCGGTTGCGGATGCCATGCTTGCTTTGCCAAATATTGCTTCTAAACGTTGGGTCTACGAACAATATGACTCTATGGTCGGCACCCGCAACATGACCACCAACCGCCCTTCAGATTCAGGTGTCGTTCACATTAAAGGCACCAACAAAGCCCTTGCCATGACCGTCGACTGCAACTCGCGCTACGTCAACGCAGACCCAGAGGTCGGTACTATGATCGCCGTTTCAGAAGCAGCACGCAACATTACCTGTGCCGGCGGAAACCCGAGCGCCATCACCAACTGCCTCAACTTTGGCAATCCTTACAATCCAGAATCTTACTGGCAGTTTGTGGGCGCCATCAAAGGAATGTCTGCAGCTTGCTTGAAATTTGAAACGCCGGTTACTGGCGGTAACGTCTCTTTCTACAACCAAACCGTCATGAATGGCAAAGAAGTGCCGGTTTTCCCAACTCCAACCATCGGCATGATTGGTATTGTCCCAGACAAAGAAAAGGTCATGACCCTAGACTTCAAACAGAAAGGCGATCTCATTTTCTTGATCGGCGACTACACCGAAGACATCGCTTCTTCAGAATACCTCGCTACTTACCATGGTATCAAAGCGTCTCCAGCACCCTATTTTGACCTCGAAAAAGAATTCCAAATGCAACAAGCGGTGAAGGGTCTCATCTCCGAAGATTTGGTCAACGCCGTACACGATGTTTCCGACGGAGGTTTGTACGTGAGCCTTGTAGAAATGTCTATGCCGAGAGGTTTAGGCTTTGATATCGTCAGCGATGCAGACATTCGCCTAGACGCATTCTTATTTGGCGAAGGGCAGGGCCGAGTGGTGGTTTCTGTAACCGAAGAACAAGAAGAAGCATTTGTCGAATACATGGTGGCAACTGGTGTCAACATGACGCTTTTAGGCCACGTAACCAAAGGAAAACTACAAATTGACGAACAACATTTTGGTTTCATCTCCGATGCCAAAACCATTTACGATAACGCCCTCGGCGCACACTTAGAAAAATAAACATGGAATACAACACCACGCGTGGTCACCTCATTTTGCCCGAATATGGCCGCAATGTCCAAAACATGATTGCGCATGCTATGCAACTTCCTGATCGCTCGGAGCGCAACCGCGCTGCTCAAGCCATCATCGAAGTCATGGGCCAACTCAATCCGCACCTGCGCGATGTAGAAGATTACCGCCACAAACTTTGGACACACTTGTTTGTGATGTCTAATTTTGAGCTCGATGTCGATTCACCCTATGAAAAGCCCAAGCAAGAGGTGCTCAATGAAAAACCACAGCGCATGGTTTATCCGTCTAGCAAAATTCGCTATGGTCACTACGGTAAATACACGCAGTCTATCCTAGAAGCCTCCAAAGAGGTAGCTGTTCCTGAAGAAAAAGAATTCCTCAAGAATACCATGGCTAATTTCATGAAAAAACAATTTTTGGCCTACAATAACGATACCGTCGAAAACCACGTGATCGCCCAACAACTCAAAGAACTGTCTAAAGGTGAACTCATCTTAGAGAACCCCGATGACCTTGTGCATACCAACACCCTTCTCAAAACCATGGGTATTGGTCAAAACCAGCAAAAAAATCAGCGCTTTAACAAGCAAAAGAACAACAAGAACAAAAAGAAAAAATTCATCAAAAAATAAAGCATGGCTTCTTTTGAAATATACGGTGGCAAACCATTAAAAGGCGAAATCATTCCGCAAGGCGCGAAAAACGAAGCCTTGCAAGTCTTGTGCGCGCCATTGCTCACGCCAGAAAAAGTGACGATTTCAAATATTCCCGACATCGTAGATGTCAATAAACTCATCGCCTTGTTGCAAACCATGGGCGTCAAAGTTGAAAAGGTTGAAAAGGGCACTTATATTTTCCAAGCGAAAGAAATTGATTTAGCCTACCTCGAATCTGAAGATTTCAAAAAGCGCGCCTCATCCCTGCGCGGCTCCATCATGATTGTCGGTCCTTTGCTTGCGCGCTACGGACGCGGATTTATCCCAAAACCAGGCGGCGACAAAATTGGCCGCCGTCGCCTAGACACCCACTTCGAAGGTTTTGCGCTTTTAGGCGCCAAATTCAATTACGACGCCGGCGAGCACTTCTATTCTGTAGAAGCCGCCAACTTAAAAGGAACTTATATTCACCTAGACGAGGCTTCGGTTACGGGTACCGCCAATATCTTGATGGCTGCAGTTATGGCCGAAGGTGAAACTACTTTTTACAATGCGGCTTGTGAACCTTACATCCAACAACTTTGCAAAATGCTCAATTCAATGGGTGCGCAAATTACAGGAATAGGTTCCAATATGCTCAAAATTCAAGGCGTCAAATCCCTCAATGGTTGTTATCACCGCATTCTACCCGACATGATCGAAATTGGTAGTTTCATCGGTTTAGCCGCCATGACGCAATCCGAAATCACGATCAAAGACGTTTCTTGGGAAAACCTTGGTGTCATTCCAAATGTATTTAAAAGACTCGGTATCAAATTAGAACGCCGCGGCGACGACATCTTTATACCTGCTCAAGAAAAATACGAAATCGAAACGTTCATCGATGGTTCCATCATGACCATCTACGATGCGCCATGGCCTGGGTTTACACCAGACTTACTTTCCATTATTCTTGTGGTTGCCACACAAGCGAAGGGTTCTGTCCTGATTCATCAAAAAATGTTTGAGTCGCGCCTTTTCTTTGTAGATAAACTCATTGATATGGGCGCACAAATCATTCTCTGTGATCCGCACCGTGCTACAGTCATTGGCCTGAATCGTGAACACGACCTCAGGGGTATTGAAATGACCTCTCCCGACATTCGTGCAGGGGTTTCCTTGCTTATTGCCGCATTATCGGCAAAAGGCAAGAGCGTTATTCACAATATCGAACAAATAGACCGCGGTTACCAAGATATCGAATACCGCCTCAACAATATCGGAGCTGACATCAGAAGAATCGGATGAGAAAATCAAGTATACTCTTCATAGCACTCGTTGCGGCTTTTGCTTGCTATGCGCTGTGTTTTAGACAAGAACAAACTTCTGTTGCGCCAACAGATGCCACTGCGCCTGAAATTGCTTTGTTATCTCCAAAAGGCAAAACGCTCAAACTCTCAAGTTTGCGAGGCAAAATGGTATTGGTCGATTTCTGGGCGTCTTGGTGTGGTCCGTGTCGCAAGGAAAGCCCAAATGTAGTGGAGGCCTATCAAAAATACCATACCAAAGAATTCAAAGGTGCTAAAGGCTTTGAAGTATTTAGTGTGTCCTTAGACCGCGATCAAGAAGCTTGGAAGCAAGCCATTATTTCGGATCACCTGAGCTGGAAATACCATGTTTTAGATACAAAAGGCTTGGCTGCCGCAAACTACCAGGTTGCTACTATCCCGAATGCCTTTCTTTTGGATGCCAATGGCGTCATTGTGGCGAGTGGTGCAGAGCTCCGCGGCCTCAACCTACACATTACCCTCGACAAATTTTTGAAATAATCAGATGCGTTTGAGCACATACTGAATGAGCTCATCCATTGCCTCATTGATGCCCGTCGAAAAAATTTCTTTTGGACGATTTGCTACCCCTAGGCAAATACTGGTGCATCTGTGACCGAGGGCTTTTCCTAATGCAAAAATTGCCGAGCTTTCCATTTCGAAATTGACAATTTGCAGCCCTTGGTACTCAAAATTCCCTAAAGAAAGATGGATTTCAGGCATGAGGCTCGGCAAACGCAGCGAGCGTCCTTGGGGGCCGTAAAAACCAGAGCTCGTGACGGTGATACCTTTTCTAATCTGAGGGCCATTTAGCTTCTGAACAAGATCTTGGTTGGCTTTACTCAGGTAGGGTTGTATATGATCGGGAAAAGCAACTTGACTTTTAATTTGCCTTAATAACAAGGTTTCTTCTTGCTGCCATTCGATAGGGTAGAAGTGCGCGATGTTATCTAAGCCCAATGCGTACTCCGAGACTACAAACGAGTGCAGGGGCATATCTGCTTGAAGCATGCCACATGTTCCTATTCTAATGATTTCAAGACTTGTTTTGTTTGGTTTTTCTTGGCGCTGCTCTAGATCGATATTGACCAAGGCGTCGAGTTCTGCCATGCAAATATCGATGTTGTCGGTTCCAATGCCCGTAGAGAGCGCAGTGATGCGTTTTCCTTGATATGTTCCAGTGTGGCTAACAAACTCGCGGTGCTGAATAGTGCATTCAATTTGATCAAAAAAACGAGAAATTTTAGCCACCCGATCTTGGTCGCCGACTAGGATAACTTTACCCGCTAATTGGTGGGGCTGAAGGCCTAGGTGATAGACTGCACCTTTTGCATCTAAAACAAGTTCGGTAGGAGGAAAGTGCATGATTAAAGAGAACCAAAAACTTTGGCAAGCAAGTCGGTCACGCGCGCAGCAGGATTCGCACGAATTTTGTCTTCCTCTTGTTGTACTAATTTAAATAGACCTTCTATGGCACGTTGGGTGACAAATGCATCGAGATCGGAATTGATCTTTTCACCACCAGTCAGTGCAACGGCAGCGTTGTATTTGTTGATCAATGGTGTCCAGTAGGCAGTGAGGCTCACTTTGGCAGTGGCATCTTTGACTTTCGGCAAGAAAGCGTTGTATAATTGCTGACTTGTTTGTTCTTGGAGAAAGCGCGTTGCGGCACCGTTTCCGCCTTTCAGGATGGCAAAACCATCTTGGACGCTCATGTTGAGGATAGCTTGGGTAAAAATCGGAAGAGCTTCTTTGACAGCTTCTTCTGCAGCGCGGTTGAGGGTTGTTTCAAATTTCTCGACTTGGCTGTTCATGCCTAATTGCAAGGCTTTTTCACGCACTTTAATAGCGTCTGGTGGAAACGGCAAGCGGATTTCAGGGTTGCCTAAAAAACCGTCTAAAACAGCGCTTTTGTTTACTGCATTTTTAATGCCGACTTGAAGGGCTTCTCTTAACCCAGAAATGACTTCGGCGTTTGTGAGTGGTGGTGTTGTGGGCGTTGTTGTGACGCTTCCTACACCGTTGGCCATGGTCAAGAGTTCTTGAGAAATCTTAGAACACTGCGCAATAAATAGTGAAAGAAAAGAAATCAGTAGAATTTTCATAGCACTTTAGCGAATCACATGAATCATGCCAGTTTTGACTGTTTTGCCATCGGTGTCTTTGTCTTTGAACCACGCTTTCCAAGTGTAGGTTCCAGGTTGTACTTTGACACCGTTGTAATAACCATCCCAATAACCTTTAGTATCGAAGGTTTCCCAGATGACCTCACCCCAACGGTTGTATATTTCGAGGTGGAAATTTTCGTAGTCAATGCCTTCTAGATAGAATGCCCAAACTTGGTTGTGTTCGTCGTCGTCAGGTGTAAAAGCAGTAGGTGCATAGAAGATGACGTCTGAAACCACTTCGATATTGATTGTGATGGAATCAGAACAGCCGTCTATTGTGGTGACGGTTAATTGAATAGGGTAGGTTCCGGTCACACCTTCGGGAAACGTAATTAAGGCACTTGAGCCCGTACTTGCAATGTTTGTGGAGCCTGGTGATGACCAATTGTATTGTGCGATGTTTCCGAGTGATACATCGTTTGTTTGCACGGTCGTTTCAAACCAAGTCACCGGATTTTTTGAAATGGTGAAGTTCGCAGTTGGATTATCAGTGACGGTGATGTGGTCATCGAAGAAGCCGTTGTAAATACAACCGTGAATAGAGGTAATGACCACATTTAAGTCATATACACCTGGTTGTACGATAGTGTGGTATAAATCATCTTGGTTAGGAACGGTGTAGCTATCGCCATTAGAAAAGAGGTAAGAGGTACTGGCGATATCTTGACCATTCGTTGAATTGTTATGGTGTTGGAAATCACCAGGCGTACAAATTTGGTTGTCTACTGCAGTGATGACCGGAATAATTTCAAGTGGGAAGATGATGGTCATGCACTCGGTAGTAGTTGGAGAACCACACGCTTCGCTTAGCGTGACGCAATAAACCGTTCCGGAGTTGATAGGATCAACAGTGATACTTGTGCCATTGCCAATAGGAATGCCGTTCTCTGTCCAAGAGAAAGTGTAGGTACTCGAGCCTCCAGCACCTGTTGCCGAAAGTAAAATACTCGACTCCGAACAAATCATGGTGTCTTGCGTCAGGAAGGTAATGTCTAGTGGGCTTGGTTGGTTGATATTCACAGTAATGGTTTGAACACAACCGTTGGCATCGGTGACGGTGCAGGTATGTAGTCCGGCGCCCAAGTCAAGGGCTGTTGCTGATAATGATGAGGAGATATCCCAATCGTAGGTGTATGGTGCGGTACCTTGGGTTACATTCACGGTTGCTTGTCCGTTGGCAATGGTGTAGCAATCTGCGTCGATGACATTCGTCATGTTGAGTTGCATAGCAGGTACTTCTGAAATGGTTACATAAATAGTATCTGAACAACCGGTTGTATTAGAGGCATAGCACCAGTAGTTGCCAGCGCTGAGTCCTGTGGCCGTTTGTGTTGTTTGGCCGTTACTCCATTGATAGGTTATGACACCTGTGGCGGGAGTGACGTTTGCTGTGGCCGTCCCGTCGTTTCCACCTGGACAAGAAACCAGAGTGGTGGTGGCACTAAAACTCGCTGGGGTGTCGCCTACAATAGCTGTTGCGGTCGCACTACAACCGTTGCCGTCAATTTGAGTGACGGTGTAGGTGCCGGCGAGTAAGTTATTGGCTGGGTTACCGCTGATGGCACCGGGGTTCCAGGTATAAGTGCAAGGCGTAGGTGAGCCCGCTCCTGGTATTGCGGTAGCACTACCAACTCCTTGTGTACAAACGTCGGGGATGACGGTGGTAGTTACGCTCGGGTTTGCTCGGGTAATCCAGGTAGTATCTTGGGTAATGGAACCAATGCTGGTTCCGCAAGCGGCACCCGATAAGAAATAGCCGGTTGTTCCGGGCGGAACTAAATTGACGTTGAGGGTACCGTTATTATATGGGAAGGTTTGCCCGTTGGTGTTGGCCCATACAAAGTTGCTACCAGGGCTATTGACCATTATGTAAGGAATTTGTGATATTGTGTACGATGCCGTATTGCTTGGTGAAGTAGGCAAGAACCTGCGGCCATCTTGATTAGCGCCCCAAACGGTGTTGTTTCGACCTGGCGTGATATGAGCGGTTGGCATAGGTGCGTTGTTCTCTGAACCTTGGATGGCAAGGCCACCGTTCCATCCTGCACAAATGGGTTTGTTTCCGATGTGCAATTCGAAAATATTGGAAGTTTCGTACATCACGATAGCCATGTAGTTACACTGCGAAGTACAGCTAAACATCATGATGTTTTTGTAGAGAACTACAAACTTTCTATTGGGTGCTGTACCGAGCGTTTGGTATTGAATTTGACCACCCAAAGATGGATTGATATCTTGGTAGGTGAGCATGATGGTGTTTTTTGCAGCTGTAAATCCAGCATTGGGTAGTGGCCCCACACCTGACAAAGCCCAAGGACAATAGCCACCAGCGTTTGTAAGGTTGAAGGAAACGAGCCCGTTGGAGCCAATCACACATTGCGTGTAGGTGTTGCCATAAAAGCTGAACGGGAAACCGATATTCACGACGCCAGACCAAGAATCGTCGGAAAGGGTGACGTTGGTTGGTGCATTGAGATACAAACCGGCAGCTGTTCCGGGAGTGGTTCCGGTATTGCAATTATTGATGATCACCGCTTGCCCTGGGCAAACTGTAGCATCTTGACCCAAGCAGAGTGTTACAGGTGCTTGAGCAAAGGATGCAGTGGCGTTCAATAATTGAAGAGCTACGAAAAAAATACCTGAAAGGCGGGCTAGTAGAGTTGTTTTTATTTTCATGTAGGTTGTATTCTTAGTAAAGGTACTCCACTCAAACGTAAAATCTGTATTGAGGGTTGCTTTCTAGCGCGTAAAAATAACGACTTTTTTGAAGGGTTTCAAATTTGAATTAGAGGAATTCACGCGCACCTCAAATTAGTGTCAAATTGACACTAATAAAATGTTGAAAAAAGATGGTTTTTGGACCTAATTTTGGCTTATTTTTGCCCAAGTTTCAAACACAAAACACCTAATTTATGTCAAATCAATATCACGCAGAAATCGAGGCTTTCATGGACCGCGTTCGTGCAAAAAATGGCCACGAACCAGAGTTTTTGCAAGCAGTTCAGGAGGTTGCCGAAGCAGTTATTCCTTTCATGGAGGCTCATCCTAAATACAAAACATCCAAAATTCTCGATCGCATCGTAGAGCCAGAGCGCACCATTATCTTCCGTGTTCCTTGGCTAGATGACAACGGCCATGTTCAGGTCAACCGCGGTTACCGCGTAGAATTCAACAGCGCCATCGGTCCATATAAAGGAGGTTTGCGTTTTCACCCTTCTGTGAATCTTTCTATTCTCAAGTTCCTCGGATTCGAACAAATTTTTAAAAATTCCTTGACTACACTTCCAATGGGTGGTGGTAAAGGTGGTTCTGACTTCGATCCTAAAGGCAAATCAGACAATGAAGTCATGAAGTTTTGTCAATCGTTTATGTCCGAGCTTGCTCGTCATATCGGCCCTGACACAGACGTTCCTGCGGGTGACATCGGTGTGGGTGGTCGCGAAATTGGTTATATGTTTGGCCAATACAAGCGTTTGCGCAATGAATTTACCGGTGTCTTAACCGGTAAAGGTCGCAACTGGGGTGGTTCTTTGATCCGTCCAGAGGCAACAGGTTACGGAACGGTTTATTTCGCCAAAGAAATGTTAGCGACTAAAGGCGAGTCTTTCAATGGTAAAATTGTGGCAGTATCAGGTTCTGGTAATGTCGCACAATACGCTTGTGAAAAAGCAACACAGCTTGGTGCAACTGTCGTGACGCTTTCCGATTCAGAAGGCTACATCTACGATGCTGCTGGTATCGATGCCGCCAAACTCGCTTGGGTCATGGATCTGAAAAATGTACGTCGCGGTCGTATTTCTGAGTACGTGAAACAATATCCAGGAGCTCAGTTTGTAGCAGGCAAGCGTCCGTGGGAGGTTAAAGCCCATATCGCTCTTCCATGCGCAACCCAAAACGAACTCAACGGCGAAGAAGCACAAATGCTCATCTCTAACGGCGTTATGTGTGTTGCAGAAGGCGCCAACATGCCATCTACACCAGAAGCCATTGCTGCATTCCAAGCTGCTAAGGTCTTGTTCTCACCAGGAAAAGCCTCCAATGCTGGTGGTGTTGCTACATCAGGTCTAGAGATGTCTCAAAACTCCTTGCGTTTGTCTTGGTCTGCAGAAGAAGTTGACCAACGTTTACATGGCATTATGGTTTCTATCCACGAAGCTTGTGTCAAATACGGCAAAGAGGCAGATGGCACTATTGACTACGTCAAAGGCGCTAACATTGCAGGTTTTGTGAAAGTAGCGGACGCCATGATTGACCAAGGTTTGGTTTAATCAGTTCAATAATTTGATCCATAAAGGCCTTCACTCGAGGGCCTTTTTTATTTTTGCACCATGATGTCTCGACTCCTGATTTTTTTGTTTCTAAGCTTGTGTTTAACTACTCGCGCTCAGCAATTTATTGGCGGTGGTGCATCCATACATCGTTATGATCAGGTGCTGAGTGTTAAAGTATTGAAGTCCTTTGATTTAGGTGGCTTAGGTCTAGATCTTGGTTTGGGAATTGAACGCAGTTTGCAAGGCGCTTTGGCTCCTGCGGTAGGTCTTTTTTGGATAGATGCGCTCACCAAGAAGACTTTCAATAAGGTTTTGCCCTTTTATTCGTTTCGCTACCAGTGCGATATTCAAAAAACTACTTTTTTAGACATTCATCAAGGTATTTATGGTGGTTTAGGTTTGGCATTTGGTCCAAAACATGAATGGGGAGTTGGACTTTTTGCAGGTTTGGCAATGGAATCCTTATCCGGACTTAACTATGATCACAAGCCCATCTTTTTTAACCCTCAACTCCAATTACATTACTTTTTATTCCGTGAGTAAATTCTTCAAACATTCGCTTCTTCTTTTCATCTTGAGCATGCTCTTTTCGAGTTGTCGCAAGCAAGAAAGTTATCCAGATGTACAGGTGTTTGGTCATGCGGGTATGGGAATGGACATCGGCATGAGTGCCTTTCACGACAATTCGCTAGAGGCGGTTGAATTGGCCTTGAGTTTGCCTACCATGGATGGTGTTGAGGTCGATGTCCGCATGAGCAAAGATGGAACGCTGTGGCTCTACCACGAAAATAAATTAGAGGCACATACAGACGGCTTTGGTTGCATTTTTGAAAAGACGGACGAAGAACTCGAAAAAGTGCGCTACAAAAGCTTGCACCGCGAAAAACTGGCTCGCCTAGATCAAATTTGGCCTTTGCTCGGAACAAAACAGCAACTGATTCTAGATCTCAAGCATTGGAATGAATGTACGGCCGGTTATGTCGATATGGCACTTTTTCAGGATGCAATCTATGCGCTTCCAATTGAATACCGAGAGCGCATCATTTTAGACTCCTCAAATCCAAATTGGCTCGCTCAAATAAGTCAGGATTTCAAAGTGGTGTTTTCTACAGTAACTTTTGAAGAAGGTCTAAAGCAACTCGAGAAAGTACCAACGCTTGCTGGTCTCATGATGCGTAGTAAAGACATTACTGCCGAACAAATTGCAGCGCTCAAAGCGATGAATAAAGAAAGTTATATTTTCGAGATGCGTTCGAGCAAAAAACAAAGGGCCGCTTTACAAAAGCAGCCCTCGGCAATTTTGGCAGATGACCCGCGTGGTGCGTTGGTCATTAGAGATTGATTTTTACGCTTTGTAAAATGGTAGCTTGACCACTTTGGCCTTGATTCCTTTTTCTCGGATTTCGATGAAAATTTCGGAGTCTAATGCGCTGTGTGAGGTGCTTACGTAACCCAGGCCAATTGCTACTTTCATACTTGGCGACATTGTTCCGGAAGTTACTTTTCCGATGGTATTGCCGTCTGCATTGAGAATAGGGTAGTCGTGGCGTGGAATACCGCGCTCCACCATTTCAAAAGCGACAAGTTTGCGCTTGACTCCTGCTTCTTTCTGAGCTTTTAAACGTTCTGAATCTGTGAAGTCTTTGGTGAATTTGGTGATCCAGCCGAGGCCTGCTTCTAGAGGCGAAGTGCTGTCGTCGATGTCGTTGCCGTACAAGCAAAAACCCATTTCCAAACGAAGGGTGTCGCGGGCGGCCAAACCAATTGGTTTGATGCCCCAGTTGGCACCAGCACTAAACACGGCATCCCATAGTTTTTCGGCATCTTCGTTTTTAACGTACACTTCAAAACCACCAGAACCTGTATAGCCCGTTGCAGAAACCATCACGTTTTCAATACCTGCAAAGTTGCCATATTGAAAAGTGTAGTAGGTCATGTTGCTTAGGTCAATTGAAGTGAGGCTTTGCATGGCTTCAGCTGCTTTTGGTCCTTGAATAGCAAGCAATGAATAGGCGTCTGATAAATTTTGCATCTCTACGCCGAGGTCGTTATGACTCGAAATCCAGTTCCAGTCTTTTTCGATGTTAGATGCATTGACAACGATAAAGTAAGTTTCGGCGTCGATTCTATAAATGATGAGGTCGTCTACAATTCCGCCTTTGCCATTTGGCATACAGCTGTATTGGGCTTTGCCGTCAAAAAGAACCGCTGCATCGTTGGTGCAAACTTTTTGAATAAGCGCCAAGGCATTTGGTCCTTTTAACAAGAACTCACCCATGTGTGATACGTCAAAAACACCGACGCCATTGCGGACAGTGTCGTGTTCTGCATTAACGCCTTCGTATTGAACGGGCATGTTGTAGCCAGCGAAGGGCACCATTTTGGCGCCGAGATCGATGTGTTTCTGGGTGAGGGCTGTATTTTTCATGTTATCCTTTGACGCGTTCTACGTAAACGCCTGTGCGGGTATCGATTTTAATGACTTCTCCATTGTCGATGAATAACGGAACACGAACTTCGGCTCCGGTTGCAATAGTTGCAGGTTTCATGGAGTTGGTAGCGGTGTCACCTTTGACACCTGGCTCTGTGTAGGTCACTTCAGAAATAATGTACATCGGAAGTTCAACGACAAGTGGCGCTTCTTCTTCGGCATGATACAAGATATTTACCACCATGCCTTCTTGCAAGAAGCCTGGTTTTTCGACCATTTTGAGTGGAATATTCACTTGCTCAAAAGTCTCGTTATTCATGAAGATATAGTCGTCAGATTCTTGATAGAGGTATTGGTATTCTCTGTTTTCGATGCGAACAGGTTCAATTTTATGACCGGCAGAAAAGGTGTGGTCTAGGACTTTACCAGACTCGATTTGGCGCATTTTGGTACGCACAAATGCGGGTCCTTTACCTGGCTTGACGTGTTGAAATTCGATGATTTGAAAGAGTTTTTCGTTGTGCTTGATACACAATCCGTTGCGGATATCTGCGGTAGTTGCCATAATTCTGATTCAATTTGAGCGCAAATATAGCCGAATTCCTATTGTTATCAACACATTTAGTTTATAATTTCCATCGGATAGGCGGCGTACGAGCGCATTAGATTGTTATTTTTGTTTGTTCCAAATTTTGTAGCGCTACATGGCTGAAAATCAATATACCGAAGACAACATACGTTCCCTAGACTGGAAAGAACACATTCGTTTGCGCCCCGGGATGTACATTGGCAAGCTTGGCGATGGTGCCGCTGCCGACGACGGTATTTACATCTTAGTTAAAGAAGTTGTGGACAACTGTATTGACGAATTCGTCATGGGCAACGGAAAGCGTGTCGATATCAAAGTCAAAGATGGCAAGGTTTCTGTCCGCGACTACGGCCGAGGAATTCCGCTTGGAAAGGTCGTTGAGGTGGTCTCCAAAATGAACACCGGCGGAAAGTACGACTCCAAAGCCTTCAAGAAGTCTGTTGGTTTGAATGGGGTGGGTACAAAGGCTGTAAACGCGCTGTCATCATACTTTATGGTCTACGCCGTGCGCGATGGCGAAAAGAAAACCGCAATCTTCGAGCGCGGTGAGCTCGTTTCAGAACTCCCCATTGAAAAAACCGACGAAACAAACGGTACTTACGTAGAATTTATTCCAGACGACACCATCTTCAAGAAGTATGCCTTTAAAACGGCTTACCTCGACAAAATGATGTGGAACTATTGCTACCTCAACCGCGGTTTATCTATCTATTACAACGGCGAAAAGTTCAATTCCAAAGATGGTCTCAAAGATTTGCTCGAGAACAACATGGATGGCGATCCGCTGTATCCCATTATTCACCTCGAAGACGACGACATCGAAGTAGCTTTCACTCATGGCCGTACCTACGGCGAAGACTACTACTCCTTTGTCAATGGCCAGCACACCACACAAGGTGGTACGCACCAAAGCGCATTTAGAGAGTCGGTAGCGAAGGTTATCCGGGATTTCTACAATAAAAACTACGAAGCCTCTGACATCCGTCAGTCTATTGTGGCCGCAATTGCCGTAAAGGTCATCGAGCCCGTTTTTGAGTCTCAGACGAAAACCAAGTTAGGCTCTCAAGAAATTGAGCCCGGTGGCAAATCGATGCGCGCCTTTGTCAACGATTTTCTCAAAGATAAACTCGATAACTACCTCCATCGCAATCCAGATGTGGCAGAAACCATCGAGAAAAAAATCAAGCAATCCGAGCGAGAGCGCAAAGACCTCGCAGGCATCCGTAAATTGGCCCGTGACCGCTCCAAAAAAGCAAGTTTGCACAATAAAAAGCTGCGCGATTGCAGAACGCATCTCACCGATTTAAAAGACGAACGCCGCGAAGACACCACGCTTTTTATTACGGAGGGTGATTCTGCGAGTGGCTCGATCACGAAGTCCAGAGACGTCAACACGCAGGCGGTTTTCTCTTTGCGCGGTAAGCCGCTCAATTGTTACGGCCTCACAAAAAAAGTGGTCTACGAAAACGAAGAATTCAACCTGATCCAAGCCGCCCTCGACATCGAAGAAGACATGGACAACCTGCGCTACAACCGCATTGTCATCGCTACCGATGCCGACGTCGACGGCATGCACATTCGCATGCTCCTATTGACGTTTTTCTTGCAGTTTTTTCCCGATCTCGTGAAGCGCAACCATGTCTATGTATTGCAAACGCCACTTTTCAGGGTCCGCAACAAAAAGAAAACCATTTACTGTTACTCCGAGGAGGAGCGCCGTGCCGCCATGGCCGAGCTCGGCAAAAATCCTGAAATCACACGCTTTAAGGGTCTTGGTGAAATCTCTCCAGACGAATTCGTTCATTTTATTGGTGAAGACATCCGTTTGGAACCTGTTATCCTCACCAAAGATGCCTCTATAGACTCCATTTTATCTTATTTCATGGGGAAAAATACCCCAGAGCGTCAAGATTTCATCATCGATAACTTGCGCGTCGAAAAAGACCTTCCCGAAACCCCATCGGCAGACACCCCAGAAGAAGCCGAGACTACCGAATTAGCATCTTAATATGGCAGAAGACGAAATCGAAGACCAAATGCCACAAGAAGAAAGCGGGCATAATCCATTTGAAAAGCAGCACGTGGACGACAAAATCGTACCACTCAACGGCCTCTACCAAAACTGGTTTTTGGATTATGCCAGTTATGTCATCTTGGAGCGCGCTGTCCCGAGTTTGTACGATGGCCTCAAACCTGTACAACGCCGCATTTTGCACTCCATGCGCGAAATGGAAGACGGCCGCTACAACAAAGTCGCCAACATCATTGGCAACACCATGAAATACCACCCGCATGGCGACGCCTCCATTGGCGATGCCTTAGTGCAAATTGGTCAAAAAGACTTACTCATCGATTGCCAAGGAAACTGGGGCAATACCCTCACCGGCGACGGCGCAGCAGCACCGCGCTACATCGAGGCGCGTCTTTCCAAATTTGCCTTGCATGTCGCATTCAACCCTAAAACCACCAACTGGTTGTCTTCCTATGACGGCCGCAACAAAGAGCCGCAGCAACTGCCCATGAAATTTCCTTTGTTGCTCGCTCAAGGAGCAGAAGGGATCGCGGTCGGGATGGCCTGTAAATTTTTACCCCACAACTTTATTGAGCTCATCGATCAGTCGATCAATCACTTGCGCGGCAAAAAGGTCGAGATTTTACCAGACTTTCCAAACGGTGGAATGGCCGATTTCTCGGGTTACAACGATGGCTTGCGCGGTGGTCGGGTGCGCATTCGCGCCAAAATCAGAAAGGTTGATAACAAAACCCTGATCATCAACGAAATACCCTTCGGAACTACCACCACTTCTTTAATTGAATCCGTGATCAAAGCCAACGATAAAGCCAAGATCAAGATCAAAAAAATCGAAGACAACACCTCCTCAGAAGCAGAAATTATCGTGCATTTGGCCCCAGGTGTTTCTCCAGACAAAACCATCGACGCGCTATATGCATTCACCGATTGCGAAGTTTCGGTTTCTCCGAACTCCTCGATCATCGACGGCGAGCGTCCGCGTTTCATGGGCGTGAGTGAAATCCTAAGAGTCAATACCGACCACACCGTTGCGCTGCTCAAACTCGAACTAGAAATCAAGCTAGACGAACTCGAACGCCAATGGCATTTCTCGACTCTAGAAAAGCTCTTCATTAACCACGAAATGTACATCGATTTCAAGCATTACAGCGATCGCGAAGCGCTCTATGCTTACCTCTATGATCGTTTCAAGCCATTTAAAAAGCAATTGCTCCGCGAAATCCAAGACGAGGATTTACACAAGCTCACGCAGATCCCCATGATCCGCATCACGCGCTTCGATGCCGATAAAGCCGACGAAGCTTTGCTCAAGATAGAAGAGGAGATGCAGCAGGTGAAGCATCATTTGGCCAATTTGGTTGAATACGCCATCGATTACTTCAAAGACCTCAAAAAACGCTTTGGTGTAGGTCGCGAGCGCAAGACCGAAATCAAAACTTTTGATACCATTTCTGCTACCAAAGTCATCATTGCCAATCGCAAACTATACGTGGATTACGAAGAAGGCTTTATCGGCTACGGTCTCAAAAAGAACGAGCCTGTTTGCGATTGTTCTGAAATTGACGACATCATTTGCTTTTTCTCTTCTGGTAAACTCATGATTACCAAAGTTGCCGACAAGAAATTCATTGGCAAAGGCCTTATTTATGCCAATGTCTGGAAAAAAGGCGATACGCGTACCATCTATCACCTTTTCTATCAAGACGGTGCGGGCGGCCCTACCATGATGAAGCGTTTTTACGTCAATTCCATCACCCGCGATACCGAATATGACCTCACCAAAGGAACCTAAGGTTCCAAAATGCTGTATTTCAGTGTGCATCCGAATGGCGAGCGCGAAGTCGTGAGTGTGCTTTTGCGTCCGCGTCCGCACCTCAAGCGCTTGCGTTTCGACATCGACTTAGGTGCTTTGCTCATCAAAGGACGCAATTCTGCAGGCAATCGGGTCACCAAAGAAATCATTCAAAAAATTGTCCAAAAGGAGGTAGGGGGCTCTACACTCGCCGCGCGCAAAATTTGGTATGACACCGTCGTGGGGCGTCTCAACGACGAAGGTCGTGGCAAGTTCTTGGGCTCCTTCAAAGGCGAAGACCGCATCCTAACGCTTTACAAAAACGGCGAGTACCGACTGAGTAGTTTTGATTTAGCTACGCATTTCGACGAAGACATGATCCACATCGAAAAGTGGATCCAAGACCGTCCTATTTCTGCCGTTTACTACGACGCAGAAAAAGAATTGCACTACGTCAAACGCTTTACTTGTGAGGTCACACAAGACAAACGCGTGAGCTATATTTCTGAAGCGCCAGGCTCTTACCTCGATGTCGTTTCTACGGCTTACCGCCCAGAGGCCAGAATCATCTTTAACAAACTGCTCAAAGAAACGAAGAATTTACCCGATCAAGTGCTCAATCTCGCCGATCTCATCGAAGTGAAGGGCATGAAAGCGCAAGGCAATCAAATGACCAAAATGAAAGTGAAGGAAATCGTCTTGACTCACCCCATAGATGAAAGCCCAGAGCCTTGGCCACAACAAGAAGAACCTGAACTCGTAGATCAATCTGCTGAGGAAGAAGCTGAGCCAGCTAGCATGGAGTGGGACCTCTCCAAAAAAGAGGATGAAAACCCCGACCAAATTCCGCTTTTTGAAGAAGAACCCGAAGCCGACTAAATAAGCTCGAAATAAATGAGCAATATCATTTTTTTGGCCAAAGTGCTTTGCTTATTTTTGTAAATACCTAAAACAGCAGCAAATGAACTTGCTTAAAGAAGACCGCGTCAATTACCTCAACATCGGCCTTATGCTCATCACGGCAGTGTTGGCGTATTACTTTCCTTTTGAAACTTTTCTTCTCGCCTATGCATATCTTGGGCCGCTGCACTACCTTACTGAAATCAGTTGGCTCCACGATCGCCAATACTTTGCAAAAGGGAAATGGGATTTCATGGTGCTGCTCATTGTCGGTATCCTCCTTTCCTATGCTGCTTTTGCCAAAGACTTCGGCTTCAGCAAAGACGTTTACGATTACTTCGTCGAAATGAATCTCTTTGACAAACTCTTGGTTTTTGCCTTATTTGCATCCATTCTCTTTGCACTCGTGAAAAGTCTTTGGATCAAGTTAGGTGCCATATTTGTCCTTTACATCTTTGTCGGTGGCTGGCTCAGTCCTGAGCGTGCACAAGAAAATGCCGAAAGCACCACCATTTTTGCCTTAACCGCACTCATTCCCACGCTTATTCACGTCTATGTTTTTACGGGTTTGTTCATGCTTTACGGCTCGCTCAAAGCGCGCAGTGTTTCCGGAATGTGGCAAATGGTTGGTTTCGTCGCCATACCATTACTCTTGGTTTTTAGCTTGCCTGTCGATACCCAAAATGCATTTTTATCGAACTATGGCAAAGATGCTTACTACGCCAAAGGCGACGGCTTTTACAATACCAACTACCTCATTTTGGATCATTTTGATCTCATTGAAGAACAAAAACTCACCAATAAAGAATACCTAGACATCATTACTAAAGAAGGCAACAAGAGTTATTTCTTGCGCCAGGGGCTCATTGATACAGCGGCGTTTAACGCTCATACAGATTCCCTTTCTAAAATTGCAAACCGTCCTTTTGTGGTCAAGCCGATGGCTATCAATACCGCTAATTTAGCCCCGCAGTTTCAATACGATCACTTACTGTATTTCTTTGATACCTCGAGTAGGTATATCAATAGCATCAATGAATACCGCTTTGAACCATTGCCTAGAAAAGTCATGAAATCGCGTACCAAGAAAGAAATTGACGGACTCATCTATTTCTCAGAAGTGGGTATCATGCTCATGCGCTTTATTGCTTTTGCCTATTTATATCATTACCTCAATTGGTTCAGCAAAACAGAAATCATTCGTTGGCATAAAGTTCCAAAAGTGCGTTTTATCTTGGTCATCATTACCTGGATTGCCTCATCTGTATTTTATGCCTATGACTACTCTCTAGGTCTTAGTTTGTTGTTCTTCTTGAGCTTTTCACATGTTTTGCTCGAGTTTCCACTTAATATTGTCTCTATAGTTGGCATCGGGACCGAATCGCTTTCGATTTTCAAAAATGGATTCAGAAAACCCATCAAATCCTAATTATTTATTTTACGCGTCCCTATGATCAAACTCACTTCCTTCCTTGGTGCTTTTTTAAGCGTTGGTCTCCTATTTGCACAATTGGTTGACAAAACTCCTGATGGCCGTTATACACTTTCGGCAGAAGGCGCTTCTTATTTTGCTAAACTTTCATTGGAATGTACTTCCAAACCAACTCCGCACTACTACTATCAGGCATTGCGCCAGCCCGGAGATACCCAAACACCTCCCGATATTTGGCCAGCATTTTATGGCTGCTATGACTGGCACAGCGCCGTCCACAACCACTGGGCTTTGGTTAAAATCCTCAAAACCTATCCCGATATTCCCGAAGCGGCAGCTATTCGCGCTAAACTCAATGAAAGCTTTAGTGAAGAGAATATCCTCAAAGAATACCAGTACTTTGATACCAACAAAGAGCGTTATGTATTTGAATTCCCTTATGGCCAAGGTTGGTTACTCAAGGTTGCCGATGAATTAGCCCGATGGAATGATCCAGATGCTGAACGTTGGCTACAAAATTTAGGGCCGCTACACCGCCTGTGTGCTGCTGCAGCCCAAGTGATTTGGAAAGACATCAAAGAAGTGAAGCTATCGGGTTCGCATGACGCACCATCTTTGAATCTTTCTTTTGCCATCGACTACGCGCGTACTTTTGGCGACGAAGACCTACTCAAAGTAGCGCTCAAAGCCAGCAAGCGTTATTTTGGTAAAATGACCAAAGCGCCATTGCGCGCGGAGCCATTTGAATACGACTTCATGTCTGCTTCGTTACTGGTCACAGACCTCATGCGAAAAGTATATGATCAAGAAGACTACCTCAAGTGGGTACAACAATTTGCGCCAGGCCTTTTTGCAGCCCAAACAGCTACCAAAGACTTACAGATCAAGAAAACTGACAAACACGACGGCTATGAGTCTCACTGGGATGGCTACCACCTCAACCGCATTTGGTGTTTAAATGGCATGCTCAAGAGTTTACCTGCAGAAAGCATCGATGCAGCGACAAAAGAGGCGTGGGTCAACAGCATGAATGACATGTGGGACTACGCACAAGAAAGTATCGGTAAAGGAAACTACGACATCGATCACTGGTTGTCGTCGTTCTCGGTATTTGCTTTAATCGGTTACGAGTAAAGCGACGCGCGCTAGCGCCCAAGACAATTGTTCTTCACGGCTCAGTGCGGAGGTATCTAACACCACCGCATCAGCAGCTTGTTTGAGTGGGCTCTCTGCTCTGGTGCTATCTTGGTGATCTCTTGATTTTAAATTTTCCTCTACGGCAAGTTGGTCAACGACTTCTCCTTTGGCTCTCAATTCTTCCAAACGGCGCTGTGTTCTGACTTCAATAGAAGCGGTGACAAATATTTTCAGCTCTGCATCAGGAAAAACGACCGTTCCAATGTCGCGGCCATCCATTACAATTCCACCGGCTGCGCTCATTTGTCTTTGAAGTTCAACTAGCTTGACGCGCACCGCTTTAATGGCAGCAACTTTTGAAACAATCCCTGCAACGCGAGGCGAACGAATGACCTCTGTGATGTCTTGATTATTGAGCCAAACCCTTTGATCTGAACCCAATTGTATCGATATTTGGTCGAGTTGCTGGATCAACGTTGCTTCGGCAATTTCATCTTGTTCGAGTACTAGATTGTTTTCCAGGCAATAAAAAGCAACGGCGCGATACATCGCGCCGGAGTCTATAAAAGTGTAATCTAAGGCTTTAGCCAGGGCTTTGGCGAGCGTGCTTTTGCCGCAGCCAGCGTAGCCATCAATTGCTATGGTGATTTTTTTTTGCATCAATAGTAAATCGCGCGTCTAACTTGCGTGACGTATTTAGCCAAACGGATCACTTGTTTGGTATAGCCAAATTCGTTGTCGTACCAGGCGTACAAGACCACATTTTTACCGTCGACCGAAACAATGCTGGCGTTGGAATCAAATACACTACAGCAAGTGTTGCCAATGATATCAGAAGAAACAAGTTCTGGATCGAATGAATAATAAATCTGATTGACCAACTCGCCGTGTAGGGCCGCGTCTTTGATGGCCGCATTGACCTGCTCAAGACTTACTTGTGAGTTGAGTTCGAGGCTCAAAATAGCCAAAGAACCGTTTGGTGTAGGCACGCGCACAGCATTGGCAGTGAGTTTATCCTTGAGTTCTGGTATCACTTTTGTAACCGCTGAACCAGCTCCGGTAGAGGTAATGACCATATTGACAGCCGCCGAACGTCCACGACGCGGCTTTTTATGCATGTTGTCCAGGAGGTTTTGATCATTGGTGTAGGCATGAACGGTTTCGATATGGCCTTTCACCACGCCAAAATGATCATTGATCACTTTCAAAATAGGCGAGATGGCATTGGTGGTGCAAGACGCTGCCGAGAAAATGGTTTCGTTTTCGACGTCAAGGGTATGTTGGTTGATGCCGTAAACAACATTTGGGATTTCTTTACCAGGCGCAGTTAATAGAACCTTCCCAACCCCTTTCGCTTGCATGTGACGAGACAACGCCTCACGGTTGGTAAAAACACCCGTGTTATCGATGATCAGGGCATTGTGGATTCCGTACGCTGTGTAGTCGATGTCTTCAGGGTTTGCTGCGTCGATCATGTGTACAATTTGACCATTGATGATCAGGCTTTTGTTGGCTAGATCTTCGATCACAGAACCCTTAAATGCACCGTGAACAGAATCGTTGCGCAAAAGTGATGCGCGCTTGATGATGTCGGCATCAGAGGAACCGCGCGTTACAATGGCACGCAAACGCAATTGCTGACCTTTACCCGCTTGTTTAATGAGCTCGCGCGCAGCCAAACGACCAATGCGGCCAAAACCGTAGAGTACGACGTCACGCGGTTCGATTGCCTGCGGTGTTTGAAGGTCGCCGAGTTTCTCCATTAAGAAACGCGCCATGCCGCTTTGTTCGGTGTTTCCGGCTAACCATTCACTGGCCAAAAGCCCGATATCGAGTTTGGAAGCTGGAATATCGAGGGTCATGAGGGTTTCGGCCAACGCAGCGGTGGTAAAGACGTCAATGGGTTTGTTGACCACCTGCTTGGCGTATTCATGTAAGTTGAGGATTTCTGAAATGGTAATGTCCGTGAGGTGATTTCTGAATAAGACCAATTCGATTCCTTTGTCGTATAGGAGTTCTCCTACTTTACTCTGTAATTTAACAGCTGCTCTTTCTCGCTCAATGTGCAAATTGAGCTCTTTTTCATAACCGTCTTTGGTTTCCATGTTGTTGATGTTGATTGATGTGGATAATTGATTACTGATGAAAAGAAAAAGGCTACCTCACATGTAGGTAGCCTTGAATTTTTAGCCTAAATAAGACTTCAAAAGTTTGTTTCGAGAGGTGTGTCGGAGTCGGCGAATGGCTTTCTCTTTGATCTGTCGGACGCGCTCTCTAGTGAGGTTGAACTTGGCGCCGATTTCTTCTAAGGTAAGGCCGTGGTTCATGCCGATGCCGAAAAACAAGCGGATGATTTCGCGTTCTTTGTCGGTGAGCGTGCTGAGCGAGCGTTCAATTTCTTTTTGTAATGACTCTGCCATGAGCATGTGGTCAGTGCGGGGAGAATCTTGGTTGGCCATGACATCCATGAGGGTACCGCCGTCGTCGTTGGTGGTGAGGGGTGCGTCCATGGATACGTGACGTCCCGATACATTGAGGCTTTCTTTGATTTTATCTTCAGGAACCTCTAATGCTTCGGCGAGTTCTTCTGCACTCGGCGGACGCTCGAATTC
>JAJTGF010000054.1 GCA_021299335.1 Cryomorphaceae bacterium | reverse complement strand
CCAAATTCGATCCCGAAAAGACAAAGTGGTTCCAACAAACCTACTTGCGTGCACAAGACAACTCCGTAATTGCTCAGCAACTCCGCCAAATTGAAACCATTGATTTAAGCGATGCTGCACTCGAACAAGTTTGTCACCTCATGAAGGAACGCGCTACTTTTGTCGCCGATATATTAAGCGAAGGTGCCTATCTTTTCGGACGCCCGACCTCCTATGACGCTGATACCATTCGCAAAAAATGGAAAGCAGAAACTACTGCCTACATCCAAGAATGGAAAGGGATATTGAGCTCGCTCACTGATTTCTCTGCTGCGACCATCGAAGCGGCATTCAAGACTTACTTAGCCGAAAAAGAACTCGGGATTGGTGCTGTACTCTTACCTTATCGCCTTGTACTAACTGGTGTGGGTGCGGGCCCTGGCATGTTTGAGATTTCTGAATTTTTGGGCAAAGAAGAAGTGATATCCCGCATTGACCTCGGACTTGCAGCGATAGAAAAAATGCTCCATGAAGCATAAAATCTTTGTCAACGGCATCAAATGTTACGCCTACCACGGCTGCTTACCCGAAGAAGGACGCATTGGAGGACACTACATCGTGGATATCGAATTGCACACTGACTTCAGTTCAGCAGCCGCCAATGATACACTCTCAGATACCATCGACTACGTCGATGTCAATAGAATTGTCACGGAAGAAATGGCGGTGCGTTCCAAACTTATTGAGCACGTCGGCCAACGTATCTCGAACAGAATTCAAAATGAATTAAAGGGGATTACCGCTTTGAAGGTCAAGATCACTAAACTCTGCCCGCCCATTAATGGCGATGTCGATTCCGTTGCCATCCAAATAGAATTCTAGACGGAGCGTTTTTCCAAAAAAATTAAAAACTTGGTCATTGCTCTTGCCCTATGACTATATTTATTTTTCTCAGCGAGGGGCATCTGGGCGAAAGTCTTGTGTTGGTCTTCTGGAATGAAAATGGGGTCGTAACCAAAACCCTCGGTCCCTGATTTTTCTGTAGCAATTAGACCACGCACAACTCCTGTAAACTGCTCAGAAGTTGTAGCATCGCAATACGTAATAACAGTCTCTGAAAAACCCAATTAGCTTTGAACGCAGAGTTGCCCTCAATGGTTGGCTCGTTTTCGGGTATTTCTTCACCTAGTTCGAGGTCGTGCAGTGTGAGAAGAGACATACCTGTGGGTAAAACAGACCTGATTTCGGCTGCTTTCTTTTGGTTGTGGCTGGCAAATACGATTTTCATGTCCTAAAAGTAAGAAACAAAGCCGAGGTGTAATTTACCTGCATTGAATTGTAGCGGTTGGCCAAGTTCTGCTCCCAGGCCGTAACTTAATTTGAACTGACCATTATCTGAGCCTAGAACCAAACCCAATCCCAAGGCATATACAGCCGTTTGTTGCTTGTTGAGCACTTGATTTTCAAACCAAGCCCAATCTGTAAAAACCAAAAAATGAGCGAACTGATCCAATAAAAAACGGTATTCTAAACCCGAGAACAAAACGGTGGAGGCAAAAAATGTTTCTTCGTCAAAACCCCTCATGCGTTCAAGCCCGCCGTACCGATACAATTCATTTACAAATAAACTCGTGGCCTGAATATGTGTGAACTCCTGAGACCAACACAGCACTTGTCTTTTAGAAAGAGGCAGAAAATAGCGCTGTGTTAACTCCAGGCGCCATGTCAGGATATCTTGCTGCGCTTTTTTATTCCCAACTAGATACAGCACTTTAAATTGTTGCCCTTTTCGAGGATTTGGTAAAAAATCAATGGCTTGTCGTTCAAGTCCGAGTCCGTAAGATATAGTGGAGAAACTAGAAATTGAACTACTCACAGCACTCGCAATATTTTGAGAATTCCAGTAATCAAGTTGTGCAATTAGTTTCCAACTTTTGGGGAACAAATACGAAAGGCCTAAGTTTCCTTTAAGTTCGAGAAACGAGGTATCTCTTTTGTACAGTGTAAAACCTGTTTGCATACCATAAGAAGAACCAGCAATATAGGGCCAACTCATGCTCATTTTGAGTTGTTGGGTTTGTGGAGCAATACTTCGCCACAGTAGGCTCAACTTTTCATTTTTTTGCCAAGTATTTTGGAGCTGTACATTCAATTCACCCACTAACGCCACCTTTTGGTTCAGCGGATTTTGTTGCAAACCGATGATCCCTGTCGCTGAACTCATTTTGACCCGCTCCAAAAAAAGATAAACATCGGCTTTGCCCTCATCATAAGCCCACTCGGGGGCGCGCAGTAATTTAAAAGGCAGCTGACCTGCAAGTTGTGTTTGCAATTGCAAGAGTTGTTTTTCGCTATAAAGTGCCCCGGTTTTGAATTGCAATAAATTACTTAATACCTTTTCTTGGATAATTCCTTCTGGTTTGATTTGCAACATTCCCCATCGTACCTCGGGCCCTTCTGTCAATTTCAATTCCAAGGAGGGTTGAATGCCCGATCTATACTGAAGTTGAACTTGCCCAAAAGGGAAACCGTTATTGAGCATTTGACTCAAGGAGTCTTGAACAAGTTGTTGAAGCTCCTTGGCTTGAAGCCATTCAAGCGTGTCTGTTGTATTTCCCGAAGTATACAAAGCGATGCCATCAAACTTAGGTCCTGGTTTGAGCAAAAAATAAGCAACGGAATCAGTACTTCTAGAAAGTTCTTGGGTAAAAAGAAAATAACCGGCTTCGAGTGCTTGCATCTGCCACTCATTGGTCTTCTTCACCCATGAGAGCTGATTGTAATGAATCGTTGTATCAACTTGAAGTGCCGAAAGTGCTCTTGGTAAGGGTGCCTGAGTAGGATCTATTGCACAGAGCCGCTGAGCACTTGCCTGCCATGCAACTAAGGTGAAGATCAAGATTTGTAAGACTATCCGCATGGAATAAGTTTCAAGAAAAACGCACTATTTTTTCAAAAATTGTAACTTTGTGAAAGAACCGCCGTTAAACGCAGCAACAACAACAAAACAAACACCATGAAAACGAAAACAACATTTATTCTTGCGGCATTTGCAACACTTCTTGTTTTAGCCTCTTGCGGGGCTGGTCGCAAAGCGAGCTGCGATGCGTACGGAAGTCTCGAACAAACGACACAAAACGCAGATTTAGCTACACGCTAAAACACGCTCACCTAAAATTTGAAGCGCTGAACGTGCAACGCCATTTGAGCTTGCATCTTCAGCGCTTCTTTTTTTGCGGCTGTTGCAAAATCGAGCCCTGAACTCGCGTAAATAATAGCTCTGGATGAATTGACAAGTAAACCACACTCTTCATTAGCTCCAAAGCGAACAACCGTATCTAAATCACCTCCTTGTGCGCCAACACCAGGGACCAAGAAAAAGTAATCAGGTGCCAAAGCACGAACTCTAAAAATATCTTCGGCACGCGTGGCACCCACCACAAACATCATGTTTTCTGGTGTTCCCCAATTCGCCGATTTTTCTAAAACGGTTTCGAATAGCGCTTTACCATTCAATTCCATCATTTGGAAATCTTTTGCACCTTCATTTGAAGTGAGAGCGAGCAAAATGACCCATTTGTTGTCAAATTGCAAAAATGGCAGCACAGAATCAGAACCCATGTAGGGTGCAACAGTAACCGCATCTGCCTCCATATTTTCAAAGAATGTCTTGGCGTAAAAGGCTGAAGTATTGCCGATATCGCCTCTTTTTGCATCGGCGATCACCAAACACTCTTTGGGAATATATGCTATGGTTTTGCGCAAAGACTCCCATCCCGCGGCCCCATGACATTCAAAAAAGGCTGTATTTGGCTTGAATGCAACGGCATACGGGTGTGTTGCATCGATAATGGCCTTGCAAAATTCAAAAAGTGGGTCTTCGGTCTGGAACAGGTGAGCCGGGATCTTGGAAAGATCGGGATCTAGGCCGACGCACAAAAAACTTTCTTTGCGCTTGATTTGCTCGATGAGTGCAGCTTTGGTCATGCGGTTTCTCCTTTTAATTTTTCGGCGTTTTCGGCCATTTTGAGTGCGTCGAGCATCTCTTGAATGTCGCCATTCATAAAAACACCCAAGTTATACATGGTTTTATTGATGCGGTGATCCGTGATGCGACCTTGTGGATAGTTATAGGTACGGATTTTTGCGGAGCGGTCGCCGGTAGAAACAAGAGTTTTTCTTTGAGCAGCGCGTTCGTTGTGAATGCGGTCGAGTTCGAGCTGATACAAGCGCGAACGCAAGACAGAAATAGCTTTTTCTAAGTTTTTGTGCTGAGATCGACCATCTTGACACTCTACTACCAAACCAGATGGAATATGCGTGAGGCGAATGGCCGATTCGGTTTTGTTGATGTGCTGCCCTCCTGCACCTGAGGCGCGGAAGGTATCTTTTCTGACGTCGTTCATATCGAGCTCAAAATCGACTTCTTCGGCTTCTGGCAAGACTGCAACAGTAATGGCAGAGGTATGCACACGGCCCTGAGATTCTGTTTCCGGGACGCGTTGCACGCGGTGTACTCCTGATTCAAATTTCAGAGAGCCATAAATGCCTGTTCCAGTGACTTCCATGGAGATTTCTTTGTAACCTTTTACAGAACCTTCAGAGGAATTGAGTACGTCGACATTCCAACCCATGGCTTTAAAGTACATGGTGTACATGCGGTAGATGTCTTCGACAAAGATACAGGCTTCATCGCCGCCCGTACCCGCGCGAAGTTCAATGATGGCGTTTTTGTCGTCTTCGGGATCTTTGGGAATGAGCAACAATTTGATCTCTTCTTCGAGTAACGGACGCGCTTGCTCGAGTTCGTCGATTTCGGCTTTGGCCATCTCGCGCATTTCTGGGTCCTGTTCTTCTTCTAGCAGTGCTTTTGAACTCTGCAAGTTGCCCAGTAATAGTTTGTAGCGCAAATAAGCTTGGTCCAAGACTTCGAGGTCGCGGTATTCTTTGTTGAGTTTCACATACCGACTCATGTCCGAGATGATATCGGGATCGGTGATCATTTTGCCGACTTCTATGAAGCGAAAATGAATGGCTTCTAACTTATTCAGTAAATCTGACATGCCGCAAAGATAGGCATAAAAAAACCACCCGAAGGTGGTTTTTAGTTAGTTAATCGATCCGGTGACCCGTTTCATGAAGCCATTAAGGGCTTCTTTTTTCGGGACGCCATTCTGGATTTCTTTGTGAACCTCTAGGGCGCCAGAGAAATTAGAAAGCAATTCGCCAATGACGTCGAGTTCTTCGTCTTTGATTCCGGGAGCATCGATCAAATACTCGAGGGTTTCCATGGTTTCGTTGATGTAGTCTTCGTCGTTTTGTTCGATGAATTCAACGATGTGTTTAATGACTGGTAAGCGCATCGAGTACTTCTTGAATGGTTTCTATTTTGTTTCCTTGTGCTTCGGCAACGAGCTTTCCACCTTCAAAAGAAGCAAAAGTGGGTAAGTTGCTGACGTTAGCAAATTGACGCGCGTTCGGATAGTGTTCGGCATCGACATAGACAAATGCGATGTCAGGATGACTTTCTGCCAGGCGCTTGAATTTTGGTTTGGTAATTTTACAATTGCCACACCAACCAGCACCGTATTGAACCATCACTTTGGCATTGGTTGCCAAAACTTGGTCTAAGCTATCAGAAGTGAGGTCGCTAAACATATGCTTAGTGTTTGCTTAAGTAATCTGCAACACCAGTGCGGGTAGCGTTCATGGCGTCTTTCCCTTCTTCCCAGTTTGCAGGACAAACCTCGCCGTGTTTTTGAACGTGTGCGAACGCATCGATCAAGCGGATGTATTCATGTACGTTGCGTCCAACGGGGAAGTGATTGACAGACTCGTGGAACACCATTCCGGTCTCGTCTAACAAATAGGTAGCGCGATAAGGTACGTTGTCGCCAGCCATGTTATCTTCGTCGAACATATCGTAGTCGAGGATTCCTAATTCCTGGGCCAACAAACGCGTAGAGTCTGCAATTAATGGATAACGTACGCCTTCGATACCACCGTTGTCTTTGGCAGTGCTCAACCAAGCAAAGTGTACCTCTGCGGTGTCGCAAGATGCACCAATGACAATTGTGTTGCGTTTTTCAAACTCAGCAGCTGCTTCTTGAAACGCGTGGAGTTCTGTAGGGCAAACGAAAGTGAAGTCTTTAGGGTACCAAAATAAAACCACTTTTTTGTTGTTGTCGGTTGCTTGCTTTAATACATTGATTTGAAATGCATCGCCCATTTCGTCGATGGCTTTGACGGTAATGTCTGGGAATTTTTTTCCAACTAGAGTTGACATATTTTTTTGTTTTAAGGATTACTAAATAGTGGAACAAAGATACAGCGCTTTGGTTGGAGAAGGATTATAATTTATTTCAATTTATTTTATATTTGTATAGATTCTTTCTATATGATTTCTCTTCAACAAATGAACTACATTGTGGTACTCAGCGAGGAACTCCTCTTTCAAAGAGCCAGTGAACGCTGTTTTGTGACACAGCCCACACTTTCCATGCAAATCAAAAAAGCGGAAGAAACGCTAGGTTATGCGATTTTTGACAGAGACAGCAATCCATTGCAACTCACGCCCTCCGGACACAAACTGATCCCCATATTGCGCGAGATTTTGGCAGAAACCGATAAAATCAAATTACTTTCGGAGCAGCTCAAGGGACATGTCAAGGAAGAAATCAGAATTGGCATCATCCCAACAATAGCCGCTTACATGCTCCCTGACTTATTTAGTTCTTGGATCACTAATTTCGGAAATGTCAAGCTAAAAATCCGCGAACTCAAAACAACAGCTGCACTTGAGGCGCTCGAGAAGAAAGAACTTGATTTGGCTATCATGGCAGGGCCATACCACGATGCGCGTTTGCGGAGCATCCCACTTTATTTAGAAGAAATTCAGGTGTATTGCCCCGAGGAGCAAAAGGCCAGCATCACTTTTGACAGCATTCAAAAAAAACATCCTTGGTTACTGAATCAAGGCAACTGTTTGCGCACACAAATGCTCCATTTTTGTGGGCTCAAGGATGAGCAAAAAGAAGATTGGGATTACGAAGGAGGCAACTTGCCATTACTCGTTGAAATGGTAGACAACAATGGAGGCTACACCTTGATTCCTGCGCACTTCAGATTGAAAGCCGAACAAATGAGCGGCATCAAGCAAATTGCCGATTTACAAGCTGCACCTGCAAGAGAGGTGTTAGCGCTGACGCCGAATAGGAGCATGAAAATGCAACACATCGAAGCCTTGATTCGACAAATCCAACTTTTTTATGGGCATAAAAAAACCAACAAAAATTTGTTGGTTTTAGATTGGGACGTTGCCTAAGAACGAACAGGTTGCAAAGCATACGCTTATGCTTTAGCTAGTGCAACGAAGTCGTCGTAGGCCATTTCTTTTTTGTTTAAGGAAACGGTACTCTTGAAATATGCAGTGAGTTTTCCTTCGGCCAATCGGTCATAGATGCTATTGGCCTGCTCTTTATTTTGAAGCAAGCGCTTGGCAGTTTCGGTGAGTTCGGCGTCGTCTGGAGCTGGAAGTCCGTATTGGGCGTAATTGCCAAGCACCAAAGATTTAGTGAAGTCAATGACTTCTTCGTTGGTCAGTTGGATGTTGTTGTCCTTGAAAATTTTGGTTTGGATCAATTGCCACTTCAAAGAATTGAGGTAGGCATCGAATTCGCGCTCGAGGTCTTCGTCGGAAACTGGTTTTTCGGATGAACTCTTGATCCATCTTTTCAAAAAAGTTTCAGGGAAGGTCATTTTGGTTTCGGCAAGCAATAAATCAAATACTCTTTTGGTAAACAAACGATCTGCGTCTTCTTCGAACATGCGAGCGAGGTCAGCTTCGATGCGTTGGTTCATTTCGGCCTCAGTTTTAACTTCGTCACCGAACAATTTTTGAAAAAATTCTTCGTTGAGTTCGGCCATTTCCATGCGTTTGATGTCGTTGATGGTAAATTGAAATTTGGAACTGAGTTCGGCATAGGCTTCAGGGGTTAGCCCTAACATAGCTGCGGCATCTTCCGGACCTTTAGAAACAAGTGCTAAATCGAGTTCGAAGGTGTCGTTGATTTTTTTACCATTCAATAACTTAACGCCAGCTTTGTTGTCGAGGAATTCCATAGAGATGGTTGTCGAATGACTAATGCCACCCTCTTTGACACCATTGGCATCGAGTTCTTCGAACTTACCCATGACCATATCTTTGTCACTTACTTCGGCAGAAGAAATGAGTTTGCCGTAACGTCGACGTAGGTCTTCGGTTTGCTTGGCGAGTAATTTCTTGTCGATTTTGACCGTGCTGTATTCCATTTTAGTTTTGGAAGAAATGGGCAACTCAAAAGAAGGGCTGTAGCCAATTTCATAGCTAAATGTAAAGTCTTCAGGAGCATCAAAACTACCTTCTACGCCGTTTTCAATTGGTAGGGGGTTGCCAAGAATATCCAATTTTTCATCGATGATGTAGCGGTAGAGCGCATCATTTGTAAGTTTATTGAGTTCTTCGAGTAAAACGGACTTCCCGTATTGTTTTTGGATGAGGCCAGCAGGGACATGACCCGGGCGAAAGCCAGGAATTTTGGCCGTTTTACGGTATTTATCAAGCGCTGCTTTGACTTTGTTTTGGTAATCAGCTGCAGCAATTTCAACTTTTAATACGCCATTTTGGGCATCGATTTCTTGACGTGTAATTTTCATGTGATCGTTTTGTTAAGCCTAATATTTAAAAAAAAAGGCCTCGTTGAGCCAACGAGACCTTAGTGCGGATGGAGGGACTCGAACCCGCACACCTCTCGGCACCAGATCCTAAGTCTGGCGTGTCTACCAATTTCACCACATCCGCAATTTTATGTAATTCTTATACCGCTTGTATAAGACCCCGAAGGGGCTGCAAAGATAAGAAAGAAATCAATAATACAAAAAGGCAAATCAAAAAAAGAACCGAATTAGTGTGGTTTTTTTTGAAGTTGGGTTCTGATTTCTTTCATAAAAGAAGAAGCGTAGACAAAACTCTCGATTTCGGGGTTGGTGGCATTGATAATAGAGTGGCGGTCACCCTCCCACCATTTTTTTCCTTGGTGGATAAAGAGGATGTGGTCGCCGATTTCCATGACGGAGTTCATGTCATGGGTAATGACCACAGTAGTGATTTTGTATTCTTGGGTGATGTCTCGGATGAGTTTATCAATGACAATTGAGGTTTTGGGATCTAGGCCAGAGTTGGGCTCATCGCAAAATAAATAACGCGGGTTCATGGCAATTGCCCTGGCGATGCCGACGCGCTTTTGCATGCCGCCACTACACTCGGAGGGCAAGAGTTTGTTGCGACCAGCTAAATTAACGCGCTCCAGACAGAAGTCGGTGCGTTGTTGAATTTCAGCTTTGGTCATGTTGGTAAACATTTGCAACGGAAACATGACGTTTTGCTCTACAGTCATGGAATCAAAAAGTGCGGCTCCTTGAAATAACATCCCGATTTCTTGGCGAATGCTACTGCGTTGCGCGCGGTCCATGTCGGTAAAGTTGCGTTGATCAAATAAGATTTGACCGCCGTCGGGTTCATAGAGACCGACAATGCACTTTGCCAAGACCGATTTACCTTGACCAGATTGCCCAATGATCAGGTTGACCTGCCCCTCCTCAAATACGTGGTCGATGTCAAAAAGTACTTTTTGACCACCAAAACTTTTCGAGATCTGACGGATTTCTATCATGAGAGCAACATGAGCTGGGTAAGGATAAAATTAGCGATGAGAATAGCGATGCTGCTACTCACTACCGCCTGAGTTGATGCCCGACCGACATCTAAAGACCCTCCTTTGACATAATAACCAAAAAACGAGGCGATACTCACAATGAGAAAGCCAAAAACCAAGGTTTTGGTGAGGGCGTAAGTAATGTGAAATGGATTGAAAAAAGATCGGACTCCGAGGATATAGATTTCGGTGGTGGTCAGGTCTGAGACCAACAAAGCCAACCAACCCCCAAACATGGAGAGCGCCATAGAAAAAATGACCAGTACTGGAAAAAAGACCAGGGCGGCAGTAATCTTGGGCAAGACCAAAAAATTCAGTGAATTGACGCCCATGATTTCATACGCATCAATTTGTTCGGTCACGCGCATCGTGCCAATTTCCGACGCGACATTAGAGCCAACCTTGCCCGCGAGAATCAGCGAGATAATGGTTGGTGAAAATTCGAGGATGGTACTCGATTGGGTAATGAAACCAACGGTGTAGTCTGGCAGCAAAGGGCTTTCCATGCTAGAGGCCGTTTGCAAGGCGATAACCGCACCCATAAAAGTGGACATCAAGGCCACAATTGGCAATGAGTTGATACCGA
>JAJTGF010000008.1:3612-35374 GCA_021299335.1 Cryomorphaceae bacterium | reverse complement strand
GTTTGTAGCGACGTCCGACTGCTTCTTTCATGGTGCTGAAATCATCGGGACCCTCCACGCTTTTCACGTTAAAGTGGCGGTAGTCGGCTTTGCTTGGTTCGCCATCTTTAAAAACGACACAAGCTGATACGGGGTTGGTGCCCTGCAGATTCGAATTATCAAAGCACTCTATATGCAATGGAGGATGCCCCATGCCCAGGGCACTCTGCAATTCCAGAATGGCTTGCATGGGTGCTTTCTGAACATTGGTGCTTTTGTTCATGGCTGCTTTTCTTGCGTGAAGACGTGCATGGCGCACATTTTCGATGGCCATTTCGAGTAGCTGCTTTTTTTCACCAATTTTAGGGTAAGTACACTTGGCATCGGCGAGCAAAAGCGGCGTAGCATTGCCCGTAACCACCTCCTTTGCCGTGCTTTCAAAATGTGCTCTGAGTTGCCCAATAAGTTGAACATAAAGTGTGTCAAGTGGCGCATCGAGCGGATCGGAAACTTTTGAGGTATAGGCATGAACAATGCTACCTTCGCGGATCACAAGGTAGCTGAACCAAGCATCCGGCTCATTTTTTTCTATAAAACAGACATCATAGTTTTGGGTGTGGTCCGATACGACCATCGATTTAGCTTGGTATTTAGCCAACCCTTCAATAAGTTCTTTACAGCGCTGAGCAGCTTCATATTCATGCTTTTCAGCGTTAGACAACATTTCCTTTTTGAGTTGCTGAATCAAGGAGTAATTTTTACCTTCTAGCAACAAGCGAACAGCTTTAAGTGCCGCTTCATAATTGTTCGCGCTTTGCAAACCTTGACACGGCCCAGCACATTTACCGATATGGTATTCTAGACAAACCTTGTATTTTCCCTGCTCAATTTTTTGAGGCCTAAGATCTAGTGCACATGTCCGTAGTTGAAAAAGTTCTCTGATCAAAGCCAGTAACTGATGCATTTGCTTTACGTTTGGATAGGGTCCGTAATAGGTGGATCCATCATTGAACTTTCTACGCGTTGGAAACACCCTCGGAAAAGCTTCGTTTTTGACTACTATCCACGGATAGGTTTTGTCGTCTTTGAGTAAAACGTTATACCTCGGGCGGTAACTTTTGATGAGGTTGTTTTCGAGCAGTAAGGCATCTAGCTCATTCTGAACTACGGTGAATTGCAAGTCGCAAATTACTTTGACCAAGGTGCGGGTCTTGCCGTCTTGGTGCGCTTTCGTAAAATAGGAATTGACGCGCTTCTTGAGGTCAATTGCCTTACCCACATAAATGATTTTGCCGTTTTGATCCAAGAATTGATAAACACCCGGGTTGTGCGGAAGGGTATTTACCTTATTTAGGAGTTGCTCTCTTGAATTCATCTGTCAAAAATAGAAACATTGTGCGGAATCTACAGCTCTTGTTATCTTTGTTCCATGCTAGATGAATTTATCAAATCTGCCTTAGCAGAAGATATCCAAGATGGTGACCACTCTTCAATGGCTTGTGTGCCAAAAGATGCAAGTTCGAAGGCGGTCTTATTGATCAAAGAAAAGGGCGTTTTGGCGGGAATGCAAGTTGCCAAAAGAATCGTAGAAATTTATGACCCGAATTTGATTTTTACGGCACAACTTCAGGATGGAGATCACGTTAAATTGGGTCAGATTGCTTTTACCCTGGAGGGCGCCGCAAGATCCATATTGGCAACCGAGCGCTTGATTTTAAATTGTATGCAACATATGAGTGGCATTGCTACGCAAACAGCGTACTATGTTTCGCTGATTTCCGGTACAAATTGTACGCTTTTAGACACCCGAAAAACGACACCCGGACTCCGCTTTTTAGATAAATATGCCGTTAAAATTGGCGGCGGCGCCAACCATCGTTTTGGCCTTTACGACATGATCATGCTCAAGGATAATCACATCGATTATGCAGGGGGGCTGAGTGCGGCACTAGCGCGAACTAAAAGCTACCTGGCTTCCGCAAATCTGGATTTGAAAGTTGAAGTAGAAGTTCGATCTATGGCCGAACTTCAAGAACTACTTTCTCTTGAACAAAATTACCAGCGCATTATGCTTGACAACTTTAGTCCTGAAGAGCTCAAAGCGGCACTTGCACTCATTCCGGCTGGGATAGAACCGAGGCATCGGGAGGCATCACCTCAGAAACCATCCGATCTTATGCCGAAACTGGCGTTCAATTTATTTCGGTCGGAGCACTGACGCATTCCGTCAAAGCCCTGGACATGAGTCTTAAGGCGCAGCTTTAAAATAGGCTAGAGCCAAATACAATTCGGAAGTTTCTCGGATTTGAATGGTTATTTCTGCCTCGTGCCCTTCCTTCAAAATTTTTGCAAACAAATTGAGTACATCTGCATCCTTTTGACGGTCGCAAATCTGAATCTCGTTTAAAAAGGAGAGGTTTTCGATATCTACCAATTTGTAAATGGCTTCTTTCGCGCACCAAAGTTGTAAATACCATTCATTGGTATCTTCAGTACATAAATTTTTTTCATACTCCTGCGCAAATTTTTTGATGATTTTCGCTGCATCTCGCCCCTTTTGTTCCAGATCAATTCCAATTGGGAATTGCGCACATGCAAGTGCTACGTAGTCTTGGGTATGTGAAATGGAGAGCGCTTGTTCATGCCTTGAGAAATAGGGGCTTCCATTCTGTCGGTACAAAATTGGAGAATTGATGATCAATTGGTAACGCAGGTAGCGCACCCCTATAAATTCATTTCTTCGTTTAGGATTTGAACGGTATTCTAGTTGTTCGATTTCTTCCGGAAAAAGTTCAATTTTTGACGCATCGAAAGAATCTGACCTAGCGATGGCAAATTGCGAATTGGGAAGTTTGAAATCGATGAGCTCGAACATCTCGATGGAATACTTGATTTTTGCACAAAGATGCGCAAACATCTGATAGATTTTTGATGAATTTTATGTTAAGACTATGGATTTTTCTATATTTACATTCTTTAAAAAACGAGAAATAGTAAAATTTATACGCATTTATATGGTGGGTAGACTCAAATTATTGCTTTTAAGTGTTTTGTTTGTAAGCACTTACGCATTTTCACAATCCGGTCTTGGTACCCTTCGAGGCACCGTTACCGATGAAATTACAAAAGCTCCTTTGGAGTTCAGTAAGGTTTTGCTAAAGCAAGCAGGCGCCATTCGAGGTAGTGCTTTGACCGACGAGAAAGGTAAATTCCAGATCAACGGTATTCAGCCGGGCTCTTACGATGTAGAAGTCAGAAACGCCGAGGGTGGTTATCAAAACCTCACTATGGAAGGCGTTTCTATCTCTCCTGATCGCATCACATTTCTCGACAACTTAGCGCTCACAACCAAAACGCAAGAGACCAAAGAAGTAAAGGTAGTCCGCTACAAAGTTCCACTTATTGATAAAGATGGTGGAGCTTCTGGTGCAACCGTAACCCGTGAAGACATCGCTCGTTTACCTGCCCGATCTGCTACGGCTGTTGCTGGTACTGTAGGTGGTGTAAATGTGAACGAGGGTTCTGGCGCAATTTCCGTTCGCGGTACGCGCTCTGATGCAACTTACTTTTATATTGACGGTATCAAAGTACGCGGTTCTTCTAACTTGCCAAAATCAGCACTTGAAGAAGTATCCGTTATTACAGGTGGTGTTCCTGCCAACTACGGTGACGTAACGGGCGGTATCATCTCCATCACCACACGTGGGCCTTCTTCCGTCTATTTCGGAAGTTTAGAGGCTGTAAGTTCAGGTGTTTACATCAATGGTGCTGACCCCAACGGTTACGACGGCAAAGTTTTCGGTTTAGATAAATTTGGTTACAATCTCGTCGAAGGTATGTTATCGGGTCCGCTATGGATGCAAAGAGACTCCGCAGGTAACAAAACGCGTCCGCGTCTAGGTTTCCTTGTTTCTGCGAACTATACAGACCAGCTCGATTCACGTCCGCTTGCAGGTGGGTCTTACCGCATTAAGAAAGACGTTCGCGATTCACTTCTCGCTAATCCATTGCGTCCAACTTCTACAGGTTTTGGTACTTTCCATAACGCTCTCTTCTTGAGAGCCGACGACTTCGAGAAAACAGACTGGCGCATGAATGCACGTAATAGTGTATTCTCTGCTTCAGGTAAAATCGATGTCAATACCGGGCCATCGGTTAACCTTCAGTTCGGTGGTTCATTGAACTACTTCCAAGGTACTTCTTATGGCTACGGAGGTTCATTATTGAACTTTACGAATTTCGGAGTAAGTAAAAACTTAGATTACCGTGTTTATGCGCGTCTGACACAGCGTTTCAACAACGATCGCGAAGGCTCGAGTTCAAAAATTAAATCTGCACTTTACAGCTTAATGGTCGATTACTCGAAGTCTTTCAACGAGTCTTACGACCCCAATCACAAATACAATCTTTTCAACTATGGTCATGTAGGTAAGTTCGTCACCACACGCGTGCCGTCCTACGAATTTGACCCAGCTACGCAAATGTATGTGCACAATGGCTTCAGAGATGTACAGGTTGACTTTACACCTTCTGAAACAAATGCGGCGTTGGCTTCCATCACTACCCAATACTACGACATCTACGAAGGCAACCCAATCGGTCGCTACGAAAACCTTTTCCAGATTCAACAAGGAAATGCATTGCGCAACGGTGACCTACCAGGAAGTGTGTACAGTATCTGGTCAAACATCGGTGCGCCATCCAATGGCTTTGGCAAATCAGAAAACGACCAATTCCGTGTCACTGGAGCAGGTTCTGTCGTACTCGGAGACCACTCCATATCTTTAGGCTTTGAGTACGAGCAGCGCGTAGACCGCGGCTGGACCAGCGGTGACAACGGTCCGGTTGGCATTTGGTCTATTGCCCGTCAGTTGGCTAATTTCCACATCAGAGAGCTCGACCTCAATTCAGGTGTTGTCACCGACTCAGGGTCTTTCAAGGCCATTACCTACAACCGTTTGAATGCTGGTGAGGCTTACATGTCGGGCATAGGTGAATATGGTGGTCAGGTGAACAACGATCAACAATCTTTCTTTGACTACAATCTACGTCAAAAATTGGGCTACAATCCAGCCGGAACAGACTTTGTAGACATTGACCAGTACGATCCAAACCTCTTCCAATTTGACATGTTCTCTCCTGACGAACTTCTCAATAGTGGTCAATCATTTGTTTCATATTGGGGTTATGACCATACTGGTAAAAAAGTACGTGGCAACACCGATATCAACAAGTACTTTAATGAGTTTGACGAAAATGGTAATTACAAGCGTTTCGTAGGTGCTTTCCAACCGATTTACATGGCAGGTTACATCATGGATAAGTTTGCATTCAAGGATATCGTCTTTAACGTTGGTGTTCGTGTCGACGTCTTTGATGCCAACCAACCGGTTCTTAAAGATCCGTACTTATTTTACACAGCCAAAACCGTTCAAGAAGCGCGTGCACTCGCCGAAAATGACCCTAACCAATACAGCTGGGTTGACCTTCCTGAAGGTATGGGCGATGACTACGTTGTTTATGTCAATGATGTTAATAATCCATCGAGCATCAACGGTTTCAGAAACGGTTCACAATGGTTCGATGCGACTGGAACACCTATCGAAGACCCTTCCAAAATTCGCGGTGCAGCAGGTATCGCTCCATGGTTGCAAGACCCTTCGTTAGAAACGCCAACTGCAGAAGCATTCGAGGATTACAAAGCGCAAGTGAACGTGATGCCTCGTATTGCATTCTCTTTCCCGATTTCTGAAGAAGCGTCTTTCTTTGCACACTACGACATCCTTACCAAGCGCCCTACTTCAGGTTTCCGCTTCAATCCTTACGAGTATCAGTTCATTCAATCTCGTAATGCCGTCATCAACAATGCCAACTTATTACCTGAGAAAACCGTTGATTACGAACTTGGTTTCCAACAAGTGGTAACGCGCACATCTTCTGTTAAAATTTCGGCATTCTACCGCGAGCAACGCGACAACGTTCAGTTGATCAACGTATTTGAAGCCTATCCAGTCACTTACAAAACATTTGGTAACCGCGACTTTGGTACGGTGAAAGGCTTGACTATTGCCTACGATATGCGTCAGACTGGAAACATCCGCATGACAGCAAACTACACACTTCAGTTTGCCGATGGTACAGGTTCAGACGCAACATCTATGTCGGCACTTGTCAATGCAGGTTTGCCAAACTTGCGTGTAATTTTCCCTTACAGCTATGACCAACGCCATGCTTTCAATGTCACTTTTGACTACCGTTACGGTGAAGGCCAAGATTACAATGGCCCAATGATTGGCAAAACACGCCTATTGGAAAACACTGGTCTCAACTTGATTGCGAATATCAACTCTGGTTCGCCTTATTCTTCTCAAACGTTCATCACAGACGAAGGTATTGGGAACCTTAATGCAGGTATCAACGGTACTTTAAACGGTTCTCGTTTACCTTGGCAGTACCGTTTGGATATCCAAGCTGACAAAACAATCAATATTGAATACGGAAGTCAAGAGAACAAAAAGAAAACAGCTTTCTTACAGGTGTATGTCCGCGCTACCAACTTATTTAATCAGTTCAATGTACTTAACGTATACCGCGCAACTGGTAACTGGGATGACGACGGATACCTTGCTGCTGCAGCGAGCCAGACGTCTATTCAAAACCAAATAGATGAGCAATCTTTCCGTGACTACTACACCATGAAGATTCAGAATCCGTTTAACATTAGTATACCTAGAACCATTCGTTTAGGTGTCAAGTTTGATTTTTAAGAAGCTTTAACAAAGTATTATGAAAAAGCAATTCATTGCCGCGTTTATTGGTCTAACAGTAGCTTGCTCTCAAGCTTTCGCGTACTTAGGCCCTAATGACAAAGACTACAAACCAACTGCAAAGCCAAAGGCTAATTGTAGCCCTGCAACTGCAAAGTTGACAATGAAGTTCAACGACGTTTCAGCGCTGATTGAGCAGGGTGGAAGTATGTTTCAAAACCGAGCTGCTGGAGTAGCCGCCTACGAAGTGCCAAAAGGAAGTAACCGCTTTGCCATATATGCAGGAGCACTCTGGATGGGTGGTACCGATGTCAATGGTCAGCTCAAGCTAGCTGCTTTGCGCTATCGCTCTGGTAACGACTTCTGGCCTGGTCCTCTTACAGTTACGCCAGGAACAGGTACTTTCAATCCGATCAACCCAGTTGGAGACGACGCTATTCGCGATTTTGGAGAGGCCAACATCGATCCAGATCAGTGTATTGCGTACGATAAATTCTATACCATCAGAAAAGCTGAGGTTGTGAAGTTTAATATTTGGTGGGAATGTAACGCTGGCGTTACCACAGAAGGTTGCGACGAAATCACAGCCCCAACCAACGACGAACTCAACCGCATCTATGGATGGCCAGCTCATGGTGATGTATCTAGAGGACAAGACTATTTCTTGGCTCCTTTCTACGACCGTGATCAAGATGGTAACTACAACCCAGATAACGGAGACCACCCTTGGTACGACGACATCTTAGGTCGCGACGACATCGAGTGTGGTATCGATCGCCGTATCTCTCTTTATGGTGATGAAACACACTGGTGGGTATTCAACGACAAAGGAAACATCCACACCGAAACGAACGGTGACCCAATTGGTATGGAAATCCGTGCCCAAGCTTTCTCTTTTGCTACCAATGACGAAGTAAACCGCATGACGTTCTATAACTACGAACTTATCAACCGCGGTACACAAACACTCTACAATACTTATTTCTCTCAATACCTAGATGCCGATATCGGAAACTACGCCGATGACTATACCGGTTGTGACGTTTCTCGTGGTTTAGGTTACATGTACAATGGTGACCTCATCGATGAATCTGATGGTGGTAAACTTGGTTACGGAGAAAACCCGCCAGCAATTGGTTGTGACTTCTTCGAAGGCCCATACCAAGATGCCGATGGCATTGACAACCCAGGTCCATACTACGATGAAGCAACCCAGACAGAAGTGGTACCTACCGTTGTCGACGCCCTTGCTAACAACGGTATCGTTTACAAAGGAATCGGTATTGGTTATTCAGATGGCATCGTTGATAACGAGCGCTTTGGTATGCGTCGTTTTACATTCTACACCTCTACTTCAGCCTACCCGTACAATGACCCAGGGCCAGCTGCAGAATTCTACAACTTCATGGAAGGTCAATGGGCCAACGGTTCTGAGATGTACTATGGTGGTTTGGGCTATGAAGGTTCAAATGGCGTAACAACAACGCTTTCAGATTACATGTTCCCAGGTTCTTCAGATCCATTACATTGGTCTACTCAAGGTGAAGACATGTCGGGTCCATATCCAAATGGTTGGGATGAATCATCATACAACAACCCTTCTGGTGACCGTCGTTTCGTGCAGTCAGCAGGGCCTTTCACACTCCGTCCAGGTGCGATTAACAACATTACGGTAGGTATCGTTTATGGCCGTAGCACCGACGGTGGTCTGATGGCATCTGTAGAAGCGATGAAGCGTGCCGATACAAAAGCGCAGGCATTGTTCGACGCTTGTTTCAAAATTCTTTCTCCGCCAGATGCGCCGCGTCTGACCATCCAAGAATTAGAAAACGAATTGATTTTGATGCTTGACAATCCGATTTCCTCGAATAACCATCAGGAAGAGTATGAAGAGCTCGATGAAATCAATATCACAGATCCTACTGTAGACCGTTTCTACCGCTTCGAGGGTTATCAAATCTTCCAATTGAAAGCTCAAGACATCTCTATTGCAGATATCTCTGATCCTGACAAAGCACGTTTGGTAGCACAATGCGATATCAAAAACAATATTTCAAGAATCATCAACTTTGAATTCGACGAAGCACTTGGCTTCTCAGTTCCAGTTGAAAAAGTAGATGGTGAGAACAACGGTATTCAGCATTCGTTCTCTATCAAAGAAGATGCTTTTGCCCAAGGAGCACGTGCTTTGGTCAACCATAAAACTTACTACTATGTAGCTGTTGCTTATGCCTATAACCAATTCAAGGAATACGATCCAAATGACCCACTATTATTAGATGGTCAAAAAATACCTTACATTTCAAGTCGCTTGAATTTTGACGGAACGGCAATTGCGCCTGTTGCAGCTATTCCACACAACCCAATGCCAGAAGCGGGCGGAACCGCACAGCTAGTTGCTTATGGTTCATCGCCACGCATCACCCGTCTAGACGGTTACGGCAATGGCAACCGCAGTTTAGAACTCACTGACGCAAGCATGAAAACCATCCTTACGGATGGCTTTATGAACAACCCAACCTATGACTACGGTGCTGGGCCTGTCAACATCAAGGTTGTGGATCCATTGAACCTCGCCAACGGTTACTTTGAGTGCAAATTCAGAGACTATACTGCGCCAAACATCGGTAACGGTGCCGACACCGCAAGCTGGGTGATTTACCGCTACGCCAACAAAGGCGACGCCAACCCAATAGACTCCGTGAGTTCAGAGCGCACTATAGCATCCAACAATGAGCAAATTATTCCGCAGTGGGGTGTTTCTGTGCAAATTTTCCAAACCAAATACTCGGGTATTGGTAACCTCGCTTCGAAGTCTACTAGCGTGATAGACGCAAGTATTGAGTTTGCAGATTCATCTAAGCGTTGGTTAACCGGAGTCAAAGACAACGATGCTTTCTTCCCGACCAACTGGGTGCGCTCCGGCGATTACTCTCCAGAATGTGATCCAGGAGACCCTGCATTTGAGGGCCTACCTGATGGACCTACATATTTGGATCCATGTAAATACCCAGACGAAGCGGGTGCAGATCCTACACAAGGCTATGAGCGCGTTTTGGAAGGTATTATTGCACCACACCGTTTGGTGGGCTACCAAGCTGACTACATGCCTTTGGCTTACTTCGGAACCTTCTCAGGCTCGAGCAAGCTCAACGCTTCAATTTCGTTCTTGCCAAGTGTCAATATTGTTCTTACCAATGACAAGAGCCTATGGACACGCTGCCCAATCGTCGAACTTGGTCGCAATACGGCACTTAATGTTGGCGGAGCTGCACCAGGAGCGCTGCGCAAGAGCCCTAGCGTCGACAAAAATGGCAACCCTGATGGCACCGGCACAGGTATGGGCTGGTTCCCAGGCTATGCTGTAGACCTCGAATCTGGTGCGCGCTTGTACATGGCCTTCGGAGAAAACTCATTCTTAGGTGGTGAAAACGGTGCCGACATGATCTGGAATCCAACCGACCGCTTAGTGAGCAACGTAGGCACGCCACTCATGGGAGGTATGCATCCGGTTTACGTATTCAGCTACAAACAATCTACCATCAATGGCTTCAGTTCTGGTTTTGACTTCCCGGCATATGTGCCTGCACAGGCCGAAACCAACAGCGGCAACGTGGCCTACACCAAATACCTAGAAGTAGAAGGCAATAGCTCTTCAGCGAAGCGCGAGCTTTACGGATCGCTCACCTGGATTGCTTATCCATTGCTTGCTCAAGACCAAACGCTTTTGGCAACTGACGTTACCATTCGCTTGCGCGTCAACAAAGAATACAAAAACTTTGTAGGATCAGGTGAAAATGCTGGTAAGCCAATGTATGGCTGGTCTATGGAAGACATCGCAACTAAAGTAGGTTCGCAAGACATGCTCAAAGAAGCCTTGGCCATGATCAACGTGGTGCCAAACCCATACTACGCCTTCTCTGAATATGAGCGCACGCGTTTGGATACCAAAGTAAAAATTGTAAACCTTCCTGAAGTTTGTACGGTTCGTATTTATACTGCAAACGGCAAATTGGTCAGAACCTTCAAAAAAGACAGCCCTCAAACTTACATCGATTGGGATTTGACGAACCATAAAGCGATTCCAGTCGCAGGTGGTATTTACCTTATCCACGTCGATGTTCCAAATGTTGGTGAACGCGTCTTGAAATTCTTTGGCGGCATGCGTCAAGCGGATTTACAAGGTATTTAATGATAGAATAGTTCGAAAGCTATGAAAATGACATTCAAACACATATTATTTAGTGCAGGTGTATTGGCCTCACTAACCGCGCAGGCGGGTAACGAAGATCGCGTGGGTTCTGCCGGAGCATCTCAATTACTCATCAATCCATGGGCTCGCTCCTCTGCAATAGGCGATGCATCTTATGCAAACAGCAATGGCCTTGAAGCGACCTACATGAATATTGCAGGTTTGGCCTTCACGGACAAAACCCAGTTGAAGTACAATTATTCTAATTGGATGGGTTCTGCCGGAATCGCGCTCAACGGAGCAGGTCTTGCACAACGTATTTCTGATTCTGAGGTCTTCTCTGTAAGTGTTCAATCCATGAACTACGGTGATATTCCAATCACTACAGTAGCTAACCCCGAAGGAAACATTGGATTTTTCTCGCCTCGTTTCAATATCTTCAGTGTCGGTTACGCCAAAGAGTTTTCATCTTCTATTTATGGAGGTATCAACTTTAAAGTGATTTCTGAGAGTATTGCCAACCTCAAGGCAAGTGGTATCGCGATCGACGCGGGTATTCGCTATGTTTCAGGTGAACAAGATCAATTGAAGTTTGGTATTACCCTCAAAAACGTAGGTCCGGTGATGCGCTACAAGGGAGATGGTCTTGCTCAACAAGTAACTTACGTGAGTACAGGTTACATCGCATCGTTAGAGCAGCGATCTGCTACTTTTGAATTGCCTTCTCTACTTGGTATCGGGGCTTCTTATGACTTTATTTTCAATGAGAGTAATAAGCTAAATCTCGCACTTGGCTTCACTGCTAACTCTTTCATGAAAGATCAGTTCCGCGCGGGTCTCGATTACGGAATCGCCAAAGACAACATGGCCTTCAATATCAGAGCTGGTTTTTGCTACGAAGATGGCATGTTCAATGAGGAAACCAAATCGAGCGCTTTCAGTGGCCCGACAGCTGGTTTTTCCATCGATGCTTTAGTCGGAGAAAATCAAAATGCGCTTGGTCTCGAATACGCTACCCGTTTTGCGGGTGTATTTGGCATGATTCACACAATCGGAGCAACAATCTCCTTAAAATAATTTACTAACTTTGTTAGGTGAAAGAGAGCCCTTATAGGGCTCTCTTCTTTGTTTCAATAAATCGATACGTATGTCAAATATCAATTATTATACGGCAGAAGGCTTGCAAAAGCTGAAAGATGAGCTTCACCACCTAAAAACCGTTCAAAGGCCCGCAATTTCAGAACAAATTGCAGAAGCTCGCGATAAAGGAGACCTTTCTGAAAATGCGGAATACGACGCAGCTAAAGAGGCACAAGGTATCTTGGAAATGAAGATCTCTAAGATGGAGACCATTATTGCCAATGCCCGATTGATCGACGAAACACATATGGATAACAGCAAAGTATTCATTCTTTCCAAAGTGCTCATCAAGAATAAGACAAACGCCATGGAAATCGAGTATACTTTGGTTGCCGAAAACGAAGCCGATATCAAATTGCGCAAAATTTCCATCGAATCACCAATTGGTAAAGGCCTCTTAGGTAAAAAAGTTGGGGATATCGCCGAAATCCAGACACCTGGTGGCATCATGCATTTTGAAATCATCTCCATCTCTAGGTAGTGGCAAGTTTATTTTCAAGGATTGTCGCTGGCGAAATTCCCTGCTATAAAGTAGCAGAGAATCACGAATTTCTTGCTTTTCTTGATATCATGCCGTTGGCGAAGGGTCACACGCTTGTCATTCCAAAGAAAGAAACAGATTATCTTTTTGATATCGACGACGACGCCTATCAGCGCTTGTGGTTGTTTGCTAAAGAAGTGGCGGGCACCTTACGTCAACACATACCATGCAAGCGCATTGGTGTGAGTGTAATTGGCTTGGAGGTCGCGCATGCACACATCCACCTTATTCCTTTACAAAAAGTAGAAGACATCAATTTCAGCAAGCCCAAACATCAGGCTGATCCAGAAGAGCTTTCCGCTTTGGCAAGACTTTTGTTTGAAGCCAATAAATAAAGATGAACTCATGAAGCTTTCTATTCTTATTGCATTTTTTAGTGTGGTTATTCTTGCGCATGCGCAACCAATGCGTATTTTGTTTGTCGGCAATTCTTACACCCATTACAACAATATGCCAAAGTTGTTTGAGCAAATGGCCGAAAGTAAGGGCGTTAAATTAGAGGTGCTGATGGATGCAAAGTCTAGTCATACCTTTCAAATGCATGCCAAAAGAGCAGAGCTTTATCAAAATATCAAAGCAACCAAATGGGACTACGTCGTTTTGCAAGGTTTTAGCCGTGAATTAGCTCAAGATAAATCAGTTATTGACTCTGCCAGCATTCCCTACCTCAAACAGCTCTTAGATTCCATTTATGCGAATAATAGCTGCACGAATGTCATGCTTTATCAAACTTGGGGCTATGACAACGGTTATAAGGACGATTCTTTAGGCCTAGACTGGAGTTACCAAACCATGTCTGATCGCATTCATCAGGGATACCTATACGTGAGTGAACAGCTCAATTTGTCGATTGTTCCGGTAGGCAAAGTTTGGGAAACCGTCAAGGAAAACCATCCTGAAATAGTATTATATCAAGAAGATAAACAACACCCGTCTTTGGCAGGTTCTTATTTGTCAGCAGCTTGTTTTTACGCAGCTTTATTCAAAACTGAACCAGTGGTGAGCTTCACCTCAAAACTTGATCCAAAACAAGCCGCAACCATTCAAGAAATTGCCGGCGCGTTGGTTTTGATGAATAAAAATCGCTACCGGATCAATGAAAATACGGTTGAAATAGATGTTCGTTTAAGTCCAGAAAATAAGAAAGTGGTTCATCTAAGCGCTAATTATCCCAATGCAAAAAACGTCGTTTGGGATTTTGGTGACGGCATGACCGAAACTGCTTTCAAGACTAGGCATGTCTATGGTAAGCCGGGTAATTACGAAATAAAAATCAAGGTACAAGATTCTTGTGGTGAGCGCCTACTCAAGCGCAAAGTAACAATCTAACTAAAGTTTGATGCCAAAGAGTTGGCTGCTGTATTTCTTCATTGGCCATAATATAAACTTCAATTTGGCCCGAATTACATCGATGTAATACACAAACACGATGAATATGAGCCAGAAGCCTAACGTGTATGGAATCACTTCAATGGGCCCTAGTTTTTCGTGTAAAAAATCATTGATTCCGATTCGAATCACACTGCCGTAAAGTAACATCATGTGGATGATAAATATACTGAGTGTATTTTGTCCAATTTTTAGAAATAAATTGTCCTTTTGGATATTCAAGACATAGGTTTCTAATCCTAACAATAACGATAGAATGACCAAAACCATTCCAAACTTATCTAGGAGCCAATCCATTTTATAAAATTCAATAGCGTGGAGGTTAGGTAGGCTCTGAAGCCAAACGAGGAAGGGCTTAATGCCGAAGAAAAGTAGCAAGCCAATAGCAAAAGCACCAATGATGACGGGTAATGACTTCACATAGTTTTTGTAATGATAAAGCAGTACACCAAGCATGGCACCGTACATTGTGTAGCCCATCCTTGGCGTAATCGGAAATTCAGAATGCGGCCCATGAAACATGTTTTGTATGAATGTTGGCGCATTTTCGGGCCAATAGTGGTTGCCCAATGAGCCAAAAAACAATTGGGAATAAAACAATAGCGTACCAGCTAAAAAGTAGTAAATCCATAGGGGCACAACTTTAATCACACGAAACAAACCGTATAGTAGAATGATGGTGAGGATACCGATTGCGATACATTGTAAGACATGAAATGCATAAAATTGGAGCAAGTAACCCCAAAAAAGCAGTTCGACCACGCGTTTAAACCCCTTTCGAACACGCATATTCTGCCAAAATGGAAGTTGTTCATTACCAAGTAAAAGATAGGTAAAAATGAGGCCTGTTACCGTTAAAAAAGTTGGTGAAGTAAATCCGCGAATGAACTTCCAGGTTCGATAGGCCGGAAATGAATCATCGACCCATTCAAGCGCAAGAGAATCGTGCACGAAGTGTCCTTCGAGCATCAGTAAGATGGCAATAGTACGCGCCATATCGATGAAGTACAGGCGTGTCTTGGGTGGTTTAAGGCTTACTTGGTCTCCCATTTGGAATAAAAAACGTGCGAAAGTTACGAAAGAAATGACGAATTGGTTCTAGGACCTGAACCAAACCAATAAAGAAGGCAAGAAAAAGGATCGCTCCAAAAATAGCTTCTAGGGCACTTAGTTTGTTCTCCAAGAAGGAGCGCAAGCTATAACCGATGATTGCACCGTATAATAAAATAGCATGGAGCACATAAATCACGAAGGTTTCTTGCCCAACAGCCATAAAAAGGCGCGGTCTGAAACGCTCAAAGCCACTGATATAAGTAAAGAAAATCAATAAGAGTGCTACAAAAAAGGCGCGGTCAAAAGCCCAAAGGTATTTGTAGTGGAAATGCGTGAAATCACCGTTGTAAATAAAGGTCATGACCCAACCAATGAGATAGAAAAACAGCCCCATCCAAATCAAGTAGCGGTAAACATTTTTGTTCTTGAACCCCGTGCCATGAATACTGAGGTAGTGACCAAAACCCGCACCCAAAAAAACAAAGCCAATCCAAGGGAAAATTGAAAAACCTGTTTCTGGACCCTGTATCATGTTTTGCAGGAGCTCAGGCGCGCCAGCTGGGAAATACGCAGGTTGTAGTCTTACAAACGGCGTGAAGCCAAAGATGAGCAGCGCAATTGCCAAATAAATGAGCCAGCTGTATTTTTTAAACCGACTCATCAATGCACTAGCACAAAGCAAAAGGAAGAGCCCGACGCCTATACACTGTAGGATATGAAAGCCTAAAAAGTGTGGGTTGAAATGTCCTGCGATGTAATATTTGAAATATTTGAGGTTCATTTGGAGCGCATAGCCCATTAATACTAAGCTCAGCGCACGCCTAAGGCCTTTTTTGACGCGTTTCAATTGGTAGTAGGGTGCAGCACCCTTTTGCCACTCCTTGTGCAAAAGATAGGTAAATACGGCACCGGAAATGCTGAAGAACAGAGGCGCAGTGAGCCCCCTGAAAAAGCCCCAAATACTGAACCAAACATTCCCTGATGAGCCGTGCAATCTTACTTCTGCCATAAAGGTGGGGTAACTTTCAAGGGTCATTGAAATAAAATGACCTTGAAGCATCATGAGAATGGCTACGCTGCGGCTAAAATCCAGAAAATGAATGCGTTGTTGGTTCATCGGGGGGGTAGGGCTTGGGTCCGCAATTCAATGATTTCAATGCGCCTCTCCAGAGAAGCATCTTTGGAATAGACAGAATTGCGTTGGTCGTAATAATTGTCACTGACCTCTTTATTTGCTTGGAATTCTCCCATGGGTACTTCAATAAATTGTAGCCGCAAAGGCGAGGTTTGCATGTATGGGGCAAATTTACCGCCATCGATTTCTTCAAAATAATTGATAATCGATGAAATGCGTCTATTTGTCAAATGTACGTTATAATCCGACTTCGCGAGCGGACTTGCAAAACCTTGCACCATAATACTTACTTGTTGGCCTGATTGCAGGGCTTGCCACACTTGTTCTCTGAATAGGGCGAGGTCTTGCATGCCTTTGTCAACCTCGTTTTGGAAAAATTGATAGAGCAATTGCGTTTGGAATTGTGCACTCACTGAGTCTCGTGCTTCTGCCACCTTTTGTAGATAGATGGGATATTGAGATTGGTATTTTAGGTAGGTTTCATCATAGGTGAAATCAGTAATATCTGCCGTGCTTTTTGGATTCGGATGGTCATTTTCAAAGTAAAGTCGGATGGGCAACTGGACAATTTTTATTTCATCTGCTTCTTTCTCTTCCACTTTTTGAGGAGCTGGTCTTGGGAAGATTTGTGTGTACACATCGCTGCAACATGTCGGGTGTGAGGCATACAAACTCCCTACTCGATTTGAGCTCAAATAGGCGGTGTCGGCATCACAAAAAAAGTAGAGATCGTTCGCTGGGCTATTGAACGGCATGCCTAGATTAATGGGTGGCCCAAAGCTGCCATCGGTCTGAAGCACACTGTAAAAAATATCAAAACCTCCAAAACCTGCATGCCAGGTACTCGAGAAATAGAGTCTTTTCGATAATGGGTCATACCATGGAGAGACTTCATTTTCATTGGAATTCAGCCCGCCGAGGTTCACCGGTTTTTGAAAAGAGCCATCTTTTTCAATGCTACTCATCCAGAGATCTAGGCCTCCTTTTCCGTTTGCTTCACTAGAGCAGTAGATGAGCTGCAGAGTGCCGTTGAGCTCCAATAAATGAGGCATGCTGCGATAAAAAGTTGCGGGGAGGGCGCTTCTGAAAATGGTGTCTAATTGCCAAACATTTTGTTCTAGCACTAACCTAATGAGTTGGCAACTGAGGCCAGATTTTTGACGTTGACACTCCGTACAGAATGCAAAACTGCTATCTGGCGCTAAGGTAAAGTTGCCGTACTCGAAATTCGGGCGGGTACCCTTCAAAAATAAAGTAGCTTGTTGTGGTGCTGGAAATTGATACAACTGAAGCGTGTATGAAGCACTGTAGATTTGCTCCTGATCATCAGCGACAGAGTCTGCTTTTAAAGAACTGTAAATAAGGGTGTCGTTGAGGATGAGGTGGCCGAATTCGGTATCTACCGTATTTGCAGCATGTGCCTGGAGTGTTGCTTTTTCTTCGGCACTTACATATTTGAGTTGTTTGAGTACCCAATTACATGCCAACACTTCTTGTGTAGCCTTGAGGTAGCCCATCGAATTTTTGTCTTCAGAAAAAAATTTTTTGGTTTCTTTGAATTGGGCGAGTGCCTCCTTATACAGGCCTTGCTGCTTGAGCATGAGTGCATAATTGAGCTGTGCATCGGCAAACTGCTTTCCATCGGGATCTAGCTCGTAAACCTTCAAAAAATAATAGGCAGCTTTTTTGTAGTCTTTGAATTGTTGGTTGGTCTCTGCCACCTTCCAGAGTAAAGTGGGCGAATTGGGCGCCAAAGCCAAAGCTTGATCGTAGTAGCGCAAAGCCTCGATGTAGTCAAATACACGCACTTGTTCATCGGCATGTGCAACCAAGCGCTCCAACTGCTTTTGACTCCAAACGGATGTCGACAGCAATAACGTAAGAATCAGATAAAGTCTGGACATATGCGGTATTGCAGTTGAGGTGGTTGAAATTTAGTAAAGACGTAGCGCAAACTGAGTTCAAAGGCCCCGCGACCCCTACTTGCAGGCACCAAAGATGAATAATTGACATCATAGGAAATACCTGTGTAAAGCGGACCTCTTGCATAGCCAAATTGCAGGCAGAAGGCATCTTTGGTTCGCCACCAAAGCCCTGCACTAAGCGTCGTTTTGTCTTTGGCAGATAATAAGTATGCTGCGGTAGACCCAATGGTCAAGGCGCGAAACGTTCCTTGCAAATTGAGTTGCAGACTTGGTTCAAAGGCCAGTTTTGCTGCATATTGATAATGGAGTTTGCTAAAAAAATTGAGTCGGATGTCGCGCTGCGTGTTGTCTAGAAAAAAACTTTGATTGGGCCGTGTGAGGTTGAAGATCCCGAGCCCACTTTGTAAGCTGTATTGCTTGCTGATCTCAAAGGCGTGGATGAGTCCGATGCCCAGCATTGGTTTGGTCATGGATGCCGTCTGGAAGTATTCATTAGTGGGCGCGCTCGGATCAAAGATGTAGCCGTTGTATTGGCTATCAAAGTAGAAGGCATTGCTGTTTAGCTGCCTTTGATTGAAGCCAACTTGAATAGCGGGCCTAATTGTGTGTTGCGGATGGACAGCTATGGGCCTACAGAAGCTAAGTTGGAGTTCATTGGTCTGAAATTTACCATCGCCCACTTGGTCGTGAAAATAATTGATAGCCAAGCCACATTGTTTCCATTTGGTATCGGCAGCAAGAGCCGTGGTTTGGAAAGGAATACTGACGCTCCGCCATTGGGTACGGTAATTGGCGGTAAGGCGGATGTCTTCTTTGAAATTCCCGGCTCCGGCTGGGTTCTGAAAGATAGGATTGTTGTTGAATTGCGTCCAATGGATATCTTGGGCGAGCGCAGGGGCTACCCAAAGAATGAAAAAAATGCGCCATAGATGCTTCACGTAACGAAGTTACGAAAAAGCCCTTGGAATAAATAAATTATGGATTGGTACTCGAAACCGGAATAATTTTCCCGTTGAAAAACGCACCAGAGTTCAGTGCAAAATTGGCAATAAAAGTAGCCATTTGCTGAGGGCTAGTGGGGGCGGTATAGCCTGGAAATGCAGCCGAAAGCATTTCGGTCTGAACAGCACCAAGGCACAGGCAATTCATATGGATATTCGTTGCTTTGAACTCTTCGGCAAAAAGCTCTGTAAATGCACACAATGCTGCTTTAGAAGTAGAGTAGGCGGCAAGGCCGGCAAATTTGAGGCTGCCCTGAAAACCTCCCATAGAGCTGATGTTGACAATGTGTGCATTGGGCGAAAGTTGGGGTAACAAAGCTTGCGTTGCTTCCATGATGCCAATCACATTGACTTGGTAGCTGTCGCTGAAGTCTTGGTGAGTAAGCGTTTCAAATGGTTTGTTGATCAATAGACCAGCGTTATTGATTAAAATATCAATGGGTCCTTCTAAAGGAAGTGCGTTGATTTGATCATGCACATCTTTTGAGATATCAAGCCCATGACACTTTACATTTTTTTGTAAGAAGCGTTGTTCCATTTTTTGCAAATTCCGCGACAAAGCAACAACAGTTGTGGAAGGTAAGGCGGCAAAATGATCTACGAGCGCTGCGCCAATTCCTTGGCTAGCTCCGAGCACAACAATTCTTTTACTCATCGAAACTTACAATTAATTCGGCACTAGTGGCATGCGCTTGGCAGGTGAGAATGTATCCTTCTGCAACTTCAGCATCTGTCAAGGAGTGGTTCATGCGCATAGAGGCACTTCCTTTGAGTACTTTTGCTCTGCAAGACGAACAAACACCTCCTCTACAAGAAAAAGGCGCATCGAGTCCGGCTTTTTCGGAAAGCTCGAGGATGCTTTTGTCCTGACCCTGCATTTCGAAAGTGGCAATTTCACCGTCGATCATGACTTTTACTTGGCTCTTACCATTGAAAGTCGCTTCTTGGTTTTTTTGCGGTTCAGGTTCGCTCACAAAAAACAGTTCTTTGTGAATTTTTTGAGCGCTTACCCCAAAAAATGCCAGTGTTTTTTCTGCGTTTTCTACCAGTTGTTGTGGCCCGCACAAGAAGAATGCATCGGCTTGGAGAAGGTTTAAGTCTTGTTTGATTTGTTCTTTGAGCGCAGCGTCATCTATGCGGCCATGGTGCGCACCTGCCACATTTTCTTGCGAATAAAAGAAATGGGTTTGCGTGTTGCTCAGTGCTTGTATTTGCGAAAGAAAAAGCGCTTCTTTTTGACTTTTATTACCATAGAAAAGTTGGAATTCAGTATGCGTACCCGCCGTTTTGAGCATACTCATAATGGGCGTAATACCAGAACCCGCAGCAATCGCCACTACTTTTTTGTATTCGGGTTTCCAGACAAACTGACCTTCGGGTTCAAACACCACCATTTCGGTTCCGGTGCTGATTTTTTGCAGATAATTGGAGGCCTTTCCATTAGCAATTGCTTTGACACCAATACTGAGCTCCTCTGCTGTGCTGCTACAAATAGAGTAGGACCTGCGCAGCTGTTCGCCATTGATGTCCAGTGCCAATGTGAGGTATTGGCCGGCCTGAAACTTGAATTGCTGGCTGAGTTCTGTAGGCACTGTAAACTGAATTTGAACGGCTTCGGGGCTCAGCGCCTGCACGGATTTTACAGTTAACAAATGTGCGCCTTTAGGTAAGGCAGTTGCTTTGTTTGATTTAAAGCGGTCAAATAAACCCATATTTAGTCGTCAAATGAGATGAGTACATCGTTACTTTTTGGATGCGCTTGACAGGTGAGCACATATCCTTGTTCTACTTCTTCTGGTGTAAGTGCGTAGTTGACATCCATGCTGACTTCTCCGCGCAGCACTTTGGCCTTGCAGGTGCAACAAACGCCCCCTTTGCAGGCAAACGGAGCATCGGCACCAGCTTTGTAGGCAGCATCTAAAATACTAGGCCCATCGGAAGACAGGTAAAAGTCTGTGACTTCGCCATCCATGATGAGTTCGATGTGCGAATCAAATGATGACTCGGTAGATGTTGGACCGGCATCCTTTTTTTCGATTGGTGCTGCATGGAACAACTCGAAATGAATTTGCTGAGGTGTGAGTCCGAATGCGGTGAGTTCATCTTTGACGGCTAAAATCATGTCCTGGGGGCCACAGATATAGGCTGCATCAATGGTTTGGTTTTTGAGAAATGCAGCAAGTAAATCTTTGGTGCGTTGCGCGTCTATGCGGCCCTTGAGCAACGGAACACCTATATTTTCTCTGGAGAATACATGAACGAGATTGAGGCGGTTCAAGAAACGATTTTTGATCGCTTCGATTTCCTCTCTAAAAATGACCTCCGCTAAACCCTTATTTCCGTAAAACAAGGTGACGGTGCTTTCTGGTTCTCCTTGCAGAATGGTTTTGAGTATAGAGAAAATGGGGGTCACGCCGCTTCCAGCTGCAAATAATGCGTAGTGATGCTTGGCGTTTGGTTGGGGATCAAATTTAAAATTTCCCATTGGGGCCATCACCTCTAGGGTGTCGCCAATATGAAGTTGTTGGTTGGCAAAAGAAGAAAATTTCCCGTTGGGAATTTCTTTGATGGCCACTCGCCATTCGTTTTCATGGGGTGCACTGCACAAAGAGTAAGACCTTCTGAGTTCTTCGCCATCAATTATTGTTTTAAAAGTCAGGTACTGACCAGATAAAAAAGTGAACTGAGATTGAAGCTCAGTGGGCACTCCAAGCGCCACTGAAACACAACCTTCTGTTTCTCGCTGAAGGTCGGTGACTTTTAAGGGATGAAACTGCGTAGACATAATCGTGAATAATCAGGGTCAAAAGTAAGCAATAATGCGCAAGCCTCAACTAACACTTATCAATGAACAAACTGACGACAATCATGTTTTGAAGGCGTAGTAATTTTCTATATTTGTTTCATCGAAATAAAGATACCATGACCCAAGCAGAAAAAGAAAGACGTTTTCAGGAGAAAATTGACAAAGAAATCAAGATAGAGCCCAATGACTGGATGCCCGATGAATACCGTCAAACCTTGGTTCGTCAGATTTCTCAACACGCACATTCAGAGATAGTTGGAATGCTTCCCGAAGGCAACTGGATTACCCGCGCCCCTAACTTGAGACGCAAAGCTGTCTTGTTGGCAAAGGTACAAGATGAAGCTGGCCATGGTCTCTACTTATACTCAGCGGTTGAAACACTTGGTACGAGCAGAGAACAAACCATCGATGACCTACATAGCGGTAAAGCGAAATATTCTTCCATTTTTAATTACCCAGCGCTTACATGGGCAGACATCGGTGCCATTGGTTGGCTCGTAGATGGCGCAGCTATCATGAATCAAGTAGCACTGTGCCGCACCTCTTATGGCCCCTATGCGCGTGCTATGGTAAAAATATGCAAAGAAGAATCTTTTCATCAGCGCCAAGGATACGAATCGCTCATGAAGCTCTGCAGTGGCACCCCGCAACAAAAAGCAATGGCGCAAGATGCCATGAATCGTTTTTGGTGGCCAGCCCTCATGATGTTTGGCCCGAGCGATGCCGCGTCTACCCATTCAGACCAATCCATCAAATGGAAAATCAAACGCTTCACCAACGACGAACTGCGTCAGAGTTTTGTAGATGCAACCGTGGAGCAAGCCCAAATTTTAGGTCTTACCATTCCAGATCCAAACTTAAAGTGGAATGAAGAACGTGGCCATTACGATTTCTCCGAGATCAACTGGGACGAATTCTGGCAAGTGGTCAAAGGAAACGGCCCTTGCAATAAAGAACGCTTAGCGGCAAGAGTCAAAGCCAAAGAAGAAGGGATGTGGGTGCGCGAAGCGGCCACTGCTTTTGCCAAGAAACGCGCCATGAAACAATCAGCATAATCAATTCAACAGCAAATGTCAACAAACGAATGGCCTCTTTGGGAGGTATTTATCCGCAGCAAACAAGGCCTCAACCACAAACACGTCGGAAGCTTGCGCGCACCAGATGCTACCTTAGCACTTGAAAATGCACGCGACGTATACACCCGTCGCTCTGAGGGCATCAGTATATGGGTCGTGGAATCTGCGCATATTCACGCCACTGACATCGATGAAGCAGACGCTTTCTTCGAACCATCTGATACCAAAATCTACCGTCACCCTACGTTTTACGAAGTGCCAGATGGCGTTAAACACATGTAAAGATGCAGCAACCCGCACTTTTTGAATACGTTCTTCGGATCGCTGACGATAGCCTCATTCTCGGCCAACGCTTGGGTGAATGGTGCGGCCATGGTCCGATTCTCGAAGAAGACATCGCCATGACCAACATTGCACTAGACCTCATTGGTCAGTCAATCAGCCTCTACGATTTTGCAGCAGAGCTCGAAGGCACCGGCAAAAACCATGATCAGCTGGCCTACCTGCGCTACGAAAACGAATACAAAAACATTTTGCTCGTTGAGCAGCCAAATGGTGACTTCGCCATGACAATTTTGCGTCAGTTCTTCTTTGATGCCTTTCGTTTGCCATTTTACGAAGCTTTGATGCAGAGCCCTGTAGCGCAATTGGCTGCCGTTGCGGCCAAATCCGTGAAAGAAACGCGCTATCACCTCAAACATACTTCCGAATGGGTCATTCGCATGGGCGACGGCACCGACGAATCTCATCAGCGCGCCCAATCCGCGATTGATCATTTGTGGCGCTACACCAACGAATTATTCTACGAAAACGAAGTGGACCAAACCCTTCAAGCAGAAGGAAAGGTTCCTGCTTTGTCTGCAATCAGAACGCAATGGCTCTCTACCGTGACCAATGTGCTTTCTGAGGCTACACTTCAGATACCAACCAACGACTGGAAATTCGATGGCGGAAGAGAAGGTCGACATTCAGAGCACATGGGCTATATCCTTTCTGATTTGCAGTACATGCAGCGCGCTTATCCAAATATGGAATGGTAAGTGCTGCCGACATTCGCAGTTACTTAGAAGAAGTCAGCGACCCTGAAATTCCCGTCCTGACCATCACCGATTTGGGAGTTGTGCAGCAAATTTATTTTCAAGACCAAACTTGGTTTGTAGAACTCACGCCAACCTATAGTGGCTGCCCTGCCATGCAGCAAATCGAAGCAGATATACTTTCAAAGCTCAAAGAGAAAGGTATTGAAAATGCACAGGTCAAGCATGTTCTGAGCCCAGCTTGGACTACAGACTGGATTTCGGAAGAGGGACGCCAGAAGTTAAGGCTCTATGGCATTGCACCTCCGGTCAACGAACCCGATAAAAGCGCTCTTTTTTCAGAGCCACCACGCGTAGCCTGCCCCAAATGCAACAGCAAAGACACCCGAATGGTGAGTCTATTTGGCAGTACAGCCTGTAAAGCGCATTACCAATGCAATGCTTGCCAAGAGCCGTTTGATTACTTCAAATGCTTGAAATAGAGGTATATAAAATGAATTAAGAAGGCGCCATAAAGGCGCCTTTTTATTTTTTAAGTACTATGTATTGCATAATACAGAATAAAACATATAACTTTGTATAAAATTAGAAAGATGAATGTAGAAAATACACAATCTCAAATGCGCAAAGGTATCTTGGAATATTGCATACTGGGTATCCTCAATAAAGGTGAGGCTTACCCATCAGAAATATTAGAGAAGCTTAGAGGTGCTCAAATGCTGGTTGTGGAAGGAACAGTGTATCCGTTATTAACGCGCCTCAAAAATCTGGAATTATTGTCTTACCGTTGGGAAGAATCTACCGCAGGTCCGCCGAGGAAATATTATGCAATCACACCAAAGGGAAAACAATTTTTTACGGACCTTTCTCATACTTGGCAAGAACTACAGCAAGCGGTCTCATTACTTACTCAAATTACCAAATCATGAATAAAACAGTTTCCATTCATATCCAAGGTTTTGCTTTTATTTTAGAAGAACAAGCCTATGACCAACTCCGCAACTACCTCAATGACCTCGCAAGCGTGCTGCAGCACGAAGAGGGAAAAGATGAGATTTTACAAGATATTGAGTTGCGCATTGTCGAACTATTGCAAGAAAGGGTGGGGGTTCAACAGGTCGTACAGTCGGAGCAGATTCAAGAAATAATCCTGTTACTGGGTAGTCCGGAAGTTTTTGGCGAAGAAGAAGCCTCAAGCACAGCTCAAACTGCAGAAGAAAGTACGGAGCCGATAACCGCTCCTAAACGCTTTTTCAGAGATACCGACACCGCACTTTTAGGTGGCGTAGCCAGTGGTGTAGCGGCTTATTTTAATGTCGATGTTGTTTTCATTCGAGTGGCATTTGTGCTGTTTACGATGGCATTTGGATCGGGTATTCCTATTTATATGCTACTTTGGATCATTACCCCGAGCGCCAAAACTGCCAGTGAAAAACTGCAAATGAAGGGTGTTCCTGTGAATGTCGAAAGCATCAAGACAGAATTCAAAGAGGCAACTGAGCGGGTCGATAAAAACGCCAAAAAGTGGTCTCAACAGTTGAGAACTGGATCTGGATTGAGTACATCAGTGAGCCGTTTGCTGTTGTTCATCAAAAGAGCGCTTGGTATTTTCCTTATTCTCTTTGGTATTTCTCTTATTGTTAGTTTAGGGATACTCCTCTTTATAGATCCATCTTTAATTCCAGCGCAAATTAATGGCGAGCATTCATCTTTGGGCGAATTGAGTTTGTTGTTTTTTGAAACCAAAAAAATACATATGCTCGTCTTTTTGGGTGCTGCACTAATTGGTTTTGCTTGGGGCTTATCGAGTCTGTTACTTGGCTTTAGAATGTTATTTGAATTTCATGCCAAGTGGATAAAATCTGGACTTGCTTTTTTCGGAGTTGCTGCTCTTGCCGGCTTATTTACATTGGTTTATGTAGGGGTATCTACGGCTCAAGCTTTTGCCATCGAAGGTGAATTGAGTAAAGAAATCGGGACTTATTCGGGAGATTCTCTTCAGCTCGAAATAGCTAATGATTTGCATTTAGCTGCATTCAACAACTATAAATTAGACTTGTCCGAAAGTGGTTACAAGGTGAATAAACACCCTGATCAAGGTCTTATTTTGTCTGAGTCCGGCCGCATTTATTCAAGTGGTGTTGCCCTACAATACGAGGAGTCTAGCGATAGCTTATTTCATGTAAAAATAGTGAAGCGGGCTAATGGTTCATCTTACATAAAGGCGAATAAGCGCGCCTCGAAAATTCATTTTCCCTATCAGTTCAAGGATGCTACATTGCAAGTCTCGAGTGGTTTTTCTTTTCCTGCAAAAGATCACCTAAGAGACCAAGAAGTGGAATTGATCATTCAGGTGCCGCGCGGAAGAGTGGTTTTGTGGAAAAACGATGTTGTGTATCCGTATCATTCACTTGCTACACCAGATGAAGCGACAAATCGTGCATACCTACACGGAGATGGGGAATACTCAGCGTGGTAGCGCTTGTCTATCTTTTTTGAGTTGTTGGGCATCTAGCCAATAAATCAATTTCATAGAGAAGCTGTTGAGTGCACCGGTTTGTAGGGTGTAGGAGAGGTCTTGCCAATAAGCGGTATTGACTTGGTCATTACTGGCAAAGACTGAATTTTTCCAGACTATATTTAATTCGCTGCCAGGCATAAAAACCCAACGGTATACAAAGTCAATTGTAAAGGCATTGTAATTGATGTCATATGCAGATGTACCATCGGTGGTGAGGCCGTTGAACCCTTCGAGTAAAACAAGACTGCCATCGTCTTGTAAAAGAGAAAAATGTTGGTAAGTAAGCGTGGAGCGGTAGTGGCGCAAGCGCATACTCAAGGACATTCTATTCGTTACGATATAATCAAAAGAAAAGGCTTGAATGGTCGTGTTGCGATCGCGCTGCCCAAACAATATACCGTTGTAGGACTGCGCAGCTGTGGCAAAGGGAATGGCATAGCCAATGCTATTGAATTGGACTTCTTTTTCAAAGGAATACATCAAGAAAATGGCATCGGAAAGTCGAATTCTCGGATTCAAATTATAGGCGTATTGTTTCCAAGGATGCGCAAGATATTCGGTAATGCTACCACCTAAATCGATGGCAAATTTTCGTTGGTAGTTCGATGAAAACCAGGAATTCAAGAAGACAAACTGCGGTGTTGTAAATACTTTACCCCAGGTTCTGGGTTCAAAAAAGTCTTTGCCTTCTTGTAAACTTCCTCCACCGTTGAAGCCACAGGCATTGAATTTTTTACTCACGGTAAAGAAATTGAGGGTGGCCATATTACTTGAAAAAGCATTGGGCTCATAAAGATAAGATTGGGTTACATTCGCATTGATGCTCCATTTCATGAGTCGGTCCCATTTTGGCGTAAAATCGCGGTAGGCCATGCTCGCCTCAAAAACTCTTCGATTATTGTTGTAGTTGAACCCGAGGTCGTTGGGGTCATAGGTGTCTGACTCTTCTAGATAACCAACGCCTCCAATCAACGAGCCGCGCTGTTTTTGCAGGTTCAAATTCAAATTATGGCCTAGTGTTGTTTGTTGGTCAAGTTGGGCAGAAAGAATGCCTTTTCCGTTGATATTGTAATTGTTGTCTTTGCTGTTGAGGTTGAAATTGAAGGCAGACACGTTGGCGTCATAGAAAGAGCCAGCTCTCCATGCATTGGTATTGGTGAAGGTAACTGAGGAATTATTTTTGAGGTTTTGGTCAAAAACCAAAACGTTGTAGTTCGTAAGAGGAGAAACAAGGACCTCGCGTTTGCTTCCGTCAATGGTTGATACCGCTGTTGCGATTTGTTCGGCATTGACGGCATTAAAGACCCCAATTCCAAGACCTTTGCTGTTTCTTCCCGAAATTTTGGAAGCGTTGTAAAGCTGCGAAGAGCCCGGAACATTTTCAAGGTACTCGTTTGGCGTCAGCATGGTTTGGGTCACTTTATTGGGTGCCTGGATGCCAATTCGCCGGCTGTAAAAAATGCCAGATTTATTGAACAGCTCCATTCCTTCGGTGAAGAACTGCCGATTTTCATTGAACTGTACCTCGAAAGGCGTCAAATTGAGTACTTGTTGATCAAAAACCACCTGTCCGAAATCGGGAACCAATGTGAGATCGAGGGTAAACGCTTCATTGAGGCCATATTTGACATCCATGCCGCCATTGAACGAACGCAATAAGTCCTTGGAACCGTCTTCTTGCCTCACTTCATCTGCATAGGCAGAAACATACGGAATCAAGGCCAAACGCAGTGGTGGGGTGATATTTCTGACATTGGTAATGTCTCCACTCTCAAGGAGCATGTTTTCGAGATCTGGATTAACGGCTACCCAAGCAGCTTCTTCGCGATTTCTGGCAATTTGCCGCCCAAAATTCACGCCCCAGTCTTGGACCTCTTTTTGAGGGAAACGCAGTGCAGAGTAGGGGATACGTATTTCAGCTATCCAGCCGTTCGATACAATTTCTACGGCACTATGCCAGACTAAATTGAGTTTGTCATTGTAGTCGTTGCCTACAATTTTGGCGTCTAGCTGCACACCTCGGCTGGTGAGTCCAAAATAAAAGCCATTCTGATTATCGTTGTAGGTATCTAGGAAAATGCCGATGATGTCGCAGTTGGGGTTGTAATCATCGCGGAGCGAGAGCACCTTGGAAATAGAGTCTGGGTGATCTTCGCAGAAAATAGCGAAGTACAATGCATCTTGATCGTAGCATAATTGAACGCTCGTTTTACTTTTTGATGCTTGGCCTGGTTCGGGTTTGATTTGGATAAATGGCTCTAGCGCGGGCTGCGCTGACCATGATGTCTCATTGAGCAAACCGTCAATGGTGATTTTTTCAGAAGTGAATTTGGCTTCGAGTTGTTTTTGTGAAAATCCTTGAAAACAGATGAATAAAAAGAAGAGGAGTCCCAAATGCATGGGCAAATTTACAATTTATAAGCCTTTTCTAGCAACAACATGTAAGCATTCTTCGTGAGCCTCGAAGGTGACCCAAATCTTGATGTCCTTTTTAAAGCGCAACAGGATGCGCGAAATCATGGTCTGTAAATATTTTGTTTCAATGGAGGAAAGTGTTTTGGAAGCCTTGAATCTAGAAAAGGAAATGTCAAAACTGTTCCCATTGAGGTGTGGGCTGCGGCGCACTGCAGTGCGGTTGTTGCGCATAAGTTTGGCAACTGTGTGCTTGGTTCTGGTCATGGAGGTGACCACTAGCTCGCAACCTGAAAGCGTGCTTTGAGCGATGGAATCTTTGAATGCAGCGCCAATTTCCTGAAGAATTTGTGCGGCATAGGGCGTGAGCATAGCGTAAGAATATTGAAAAGTATCGAGTACATAGCCTTTTTGTGCTTGTACCAACACGAGTTTTTTAGCGCGAAACGCTTTGCGCAAGCCTTGAGTATTGGCCACTGGCTGAATGCCTTGTTTCACGGAGCGGTCCATGTATTGCGACAAATAATTATTCAACTGAGCGGTATATAAATGAGGATCAGTCTCGGGAAGCGCTGTTGTGTTCGATGATGTAAGTTGGGCGCTCAAGGGACTAAATGTGGGCTCTGAAGGCCAATAAACGAAAGCCAGCAATATGAATCCGATGGCTACAAGAAAGAGGTGATAAAGACGCATTGAAACAAATATAAAAATTGATTGCTTTGGTCTAACGCAAGTTCGTAATTTTGTCACATGGGAACTTTTGACTCACTGCGGGCACAACTCGAACAACAAGAATGGCCAAATGTGTATTTATTCAAGTTCATCGTTCCCAATGATAATCATCATTTAGCGCAAGTAACAGCGCTTTTTGATGCCAACAGTGAAATCAGTTACCATCATTCTGGATCGGGCAAATACGTCAGTCTGAGCGCCAAAGAGGTCATGCTTTCTGCAGCAGACATCATTGCCGTTTATGAACGCGCAGCGCTTATTCCGGGTATTATCTCTTTATAATGGAAGCAATTATCCAATTTTTATTTGTCACACTCCTGATTTTATTAGCGATTATTGGCTACCGTGCACTGCTCAGGAAATTTCAACGCGGACAAGTCACGCACAAAGATTACTGCGAGTTATATAACCTCGACCAAGAACCTGCTTCTGGTGAGTTGGCATTTTATTTTGTATGTCCAGATGCTACGGAGGTCCGGTTTGCTATTTGGCAAAATAATGCACTCATTCAAGAACTTGCGAATGCAACTTTTGAGAAAGGTGGACATATTTTGCGCTTCGATAGCCTGCAATTGCCAAATGGGGTCTATTATTACGGGATTGTCACCGCTGATCAGGAGACCAAAAAGCGCATGACCATTTCTAACTAAGATTCGTCGCCAGACTTCTCGACTTTAATGCGGGATGGTTTGCGAGGTAGCTTGTATTTGGGCTTATGAAAATCACTTTTATAGCCGTCGGTTTTTTCTATGCGGTACACTAGTCCTAAACTGTATTGTGCATAAGAAGAACTCCCGAGGATATCCACCAAACCAAACTTATAAACGCCTTGGGCCTGCAAGCCAATTTGCTTGCTGAGCCAAAAGGTACAACCTGCAGATAAATTTACAGTGGGTGTGAGTAGGGGTGCACTTTGTTTTGGATCTGCTGAACGGAGACTAAAACCGAGCCCAGCGCCTAAATACGGGTCAATGGCACCGCGGCCGAGTTGTTTGTAAAATGAATACTTGAGTGCGGCATCAAAATAACCTATAAAGCCCGTTACGCCGATAGAATCATTGACCATTCTATCCGCTTGATACGTTTGGGCTCCTAAAACCGCTTCGGCACTCCAGCCATTGTAAATAAAGCGATCCACATAAAGTCGGGAAGGAAACGGCAAGCCGTGCAGCTGATCTATAGGCATTGGATTGAGCTCTTGGCCGTCGTCGTCGGTGGTAGTCCAGGCGAGTCCGAACTGCCAAAAGTAGTTGTCTCGGTTGGTGATCATTTTGTCTGGCTGAGCAAATACGGAAGCTTGCATCAGGATAAAAACGAAGCTAAAAAGAAAGGAGAGGTGTTGGCGCATGCGGTTAATTTCTATACACAAATTTAAGCATTAAAGAACAGCAGAAACTTTAACGAGAATAAATGAATTGACAATCAATTGTTGATGTGTGGTTTGCTATTTATTGAGTAAATTTGAGGCGAATGGGAAAAGTTAAAAAATACGAACTCACCCTCGACGACGAACAACCCTTCGAAGTTTACGGAATTTCTACTGCATTTGCCGATTACCGACTTACTTGGGAACTCAACCAAATGCTAGATATTCACTTAGAAAAAGAGCAAGAACGCTTTGAGGTCTATCTACCCAAGATAAAGTCACAACAAGAGTTTAGTTACTTTTTTTACGAAGATCAAGAGCTTTTGACGCGTTTTTTTTTGATTAAAAACAAACAAGACCAGCAGCTATTGCAAGCAGACCGCCCAATGATTGACTATTTTTTGGTTCTAAAAGACAACTTCTCTCATGAACCAGACGCACTCATTGACAAACTCAGAAGTATAAACGGCATTGTTGCTGTATTTTCGTTTAACCACGAAGAATTTGATATTTTAGATTACTTTACAAGCTAGCATGAAAAGAACCAAAATTGTGGCCACAATGGGCCCAGCCTCACTCAAAAAAGAAATTCTTGCCGACATGATGCGCGCAGGTCTCAATGTCTGTCGCCTCAATTTTTCTCATGGTAGCCATCAAGATCACGCCGGAGCAGTGGCACTTATCCGAGAG
>JAJTGF010000008.1:0-3604 GCA_021299335.1 Cryomorphaceae bacterium | reverse complement strand
TCTACAAGGCCCGAAAATCCGCACCCACGAAATGGAAAACAATGGAGTGCTCATTGAGGTGGGTCAGGAAATCGAAATTGTCGTCGACAAAGTACTCGGCAACAACAAACGTTTTTCGATCAATTACCATCTGTTACCCCGAGATGTCAATCCCGGTGAACGCATCTTACTCGACGACGGCAAACTCGTGTTGTCGGTTATAGAAACGGATAAAAAAGATAAAATTCGCTGCGAGGTGATCCAAGGCGGGTTGTTGTGCTCCAAAAAAGGGGTCAATTTCCCGAATACCAAAATCTCCATGCCTTCGCTTACCGAAAAAGACATCGAAGACCTCAATTATGCGCTTAAATTAGGTGTTGACTGGATCGGACTCTCTTTTGTGCGCACTGCCAATTGCATCAAAGACCTCAAAGCGCGAATTGCGAAAAAACGCAGCATTGCTAAGGTTGTTGCCAAAATTGAAAAACCAGAAGCGTTAGAAAACATCGACGAAATCATCGAAGAAAGCGATGCGTTGATGGTAGCCCGCGGCGATCTCGGTGTCGAAATACCCTATCAAAACGTGCCACTGATTCAAAAAATGATCATCAGCAAATCTGTGTCAAAGGCCAAACCAGTCATTGTCGCGACCCAATTGATGGAATCCATGCTCAAGAGCCTCACGCCGAGCCGTGCAGAGGTCAACGACGTTGCCAATGCCGTACTGGATGGCGCAGATGCCGTAATGCTTTCTGGCGAAACCTCAGTGGGTCAGTACCCTGTTCAAGTCGTGCAAACGATGGCCAATATCATCGCAGAAATGGAGAAGCATCCGAGCATGTACCACAAAGAAGAATTGCCGCCAAAAGGAAACCCACGCTTCATATCAGACTCTATTTGTTTCAACGCTTGCAGGCTCGCACAGCGCGTAGAAGCAGACGCCATCATCACCATGACCTTCTCTGGCTATACCGCCTATAAAATTGCATCGCAGCGTCCGGCGTCGCCAATATTTGTGTTCACAAGTAACCGTAAGATACTCACCCAACTCAATTTGGTTTGGGGCGTCAGGGCCTTTTACTACAACAAACGCATTTCAACAGACCACACCATCGCCGACATCAAGTACATCATGAAAGAAGAAGGCCATCTTCAAATTGGTGATGTCGTGATCAACGTAGCGTCCATTCCGCTAGAAGATTTAGGGGGGTCCAATATGTTGAAGCTCTCTTACGTAGATTAACGGAAGGCATTCGGCGCCAATTCGTTTACCTTTACGACATGAATCCAACCTGGAAAATCCGGGCTCAAAAGCCCTACACTGCTGTAGCCCAACTCTCGGAAGTGCTTAAAATTCCGCATTTTGTGGCGCAACTGCTCCTGCAAAGAGGTATCGAACGTCGCGAACAAGCGCAGGTATTTTTCAAGCCTCAACAAGGTACCCTACACGACCCCTTTCTCATGCACAACATGAGCGCTGCAGTTGCCAGATTGTCGCAAGCAATCACCTACCAAGAGAAAGTCTTACTTTATGGCGACTACGATGTCGATGGCACTACAGCAGTGGCTCTGATGGCAGAGCAGCTAGCCGAGTTGGGTTTGGAGTGCGCTTATTATATTCCAGATCGCTATCGAGAAGGTTATGGCGTTAGTGCTGCCGGAATCGACTACACCATTGAAGCAGGTTATGACTTACTCATTACCCTCGATTGCGGCATCAAAGCACATACACAGCTTGCTCGTGCCCATGAGGCGCAAATTGATATCATTGTTTGTGACCATCACCAACCAGATAGCACTTTGCCACCCGGAATCATTCTCAATCCAAAGCAAGCTGCGTGTGCTTACCCCTATGCCGAACTTTCGGGTTGTGGTGTGGCCTTCAAATTACTTCAAGGGCTTTATCAATTTTTGCAACGAGACGAGCAGCAACTCTTCAAGAGCCTAGATTTAGTGGCCTTGGCTATAGGCGCAGATATCGTAGAGCTGCTCGGCGAAAACCGTGTGCTTTGTGCCCGAGGCCTGACCCAATTAAATACAGCTCCTAGACCTGCTTTCTTGGCCATTTTAGCGCTGGCTTCCAAATCCTTGCCACTTTCCTTGCGCGACATCGTTTTTGTACTGGCGCCTCGCATCAACGCAGCGGGCCGTATCGCTTCCGGAAAGCGCGCTGTCGACTGGATGCTCAGCACCGATCAAAAAGAAATCGAGGCGCTCGCCAGCGAAATCAACACCGACAACACCACCCGCCGTGCGCTCGATCAAGAAAATACGGCACAGGCATTAGCGCAAATTACATCCGATCCAAATTTTGACACTCAATTTACAACTGTAGTTTACGATCCGAATTGGCACAAAGGTGTTGTTGGCATTGTGGCCTCGCGCTTGATCGAAACACACTACCGACCAACAATAGTACTCACCGAGTCTAACGGAGTACTTACGGGTTCGGCGCGCTGTATGCAGCCCCTTAATCTTTACGAACTACTCGAGCAATGTCAGCAACATCTCGTGCAATTTGGAGGTCATCAATTTGCAGCTGGCCTTTCGCTCTTGCCAGAGCACCTCGACGCTTTCAAAGACGCATTTGAAACAGCTGTTGCTACAGTGCTTTCAGGCCAACAATTACAGAGGCAAATAGATATCGACACACCACTTGAATTCAAAGAATTAGGTTCGAATCCGCAGCTGCACTTTCCGCGCATCTTACAAATCCTTTCGGCCTTTGAGCCCTGTGGGCCAGGCAATCTGCACCCTGTTTTTGTTGCCAAGAACTGTTTAGTTTTGGACTATATAGTGCTCAAAGGCGCACACCTGAAGCTCAAATTGATTCAAGAAGGTTCTCAAGTAAGCATCGATGCCATCGGATTTAATTTGGCTGCATTTGAGCAAGAACTTGCGGCCGGTGTTTTCATCGATATCGTTTTCCAAATCACGTCCAATACCTACCTGAATCGTACCACCCTGCAACTCGTGTTGCAAGATTTGTGCATGAGCGCTTAACTTTCCGTAAGTTTGCAACATGTTTACAGGTATCATCGAAGAAGTTGGGCAAGTAGTTGCCATCGATAAAGAGGCGGGCAATATCCATTTTACAATTGCCGCCGGATTGTCGGGTCAACTTAAAATTGACCAAAGTGTGGCGCACAACGGTTGCTGCCTTACTGTTGTAGCTCAAAACGAACAACAGCATGTTGTAACAGCCATTCACGAAACCCTTCTCAAAACGAATTTAGGTACTTGGCAAGTTGGCACGCATGTCAATTTGGAGCGCTGTATGCAACTCGGCGGAAGGCTCGATGGGCATATGGTTCAGGGCCATGTAGACTGCATCGGCACTTGCACAGAAGTTCTAGACGAAAACGGTTCTTGGCGCTTTACGTTTACTCACCCAGCATCTTTTGTAACCGTAGAAAAAGGTTCAATTACCGTCAACGGTACCAGCCTAACGGTTGTCGATGCGCAAGTAGGTAGTTTTTCTGTTTGCATTATTCCTTACACCTATGAGCATACCAACTTCCAGCAAATCAAAGTAGGTGATCACGTCAATTTGGAGTTTGACATCATCGGTAAATACGTAGCGCGCTACTTGAGTTTGCAGCAGTAAGTGCAATATTCTTATATC
>JAJTGF010000053.1:9648-15223 GCA_021299335.1 Cryomorphaceae bacterium | reverse complement strand
GAATTTGGCTTCCCGCTCTGTATTCGCCCGTCCTATACTTTAGGTGGTTCAGGCGCGAGCATCCTACACGAACCAAAAGAATTCGACAACCTTTTAGAGCGCGGCTTGCAACTTTCACCGATCCACGAGGTCATGATTGACAAAGCACTCTTGGGCTGGAAAGAATACGAGCTCGAGCTCTTGCGCGATGCCAACGACAACGTCGTGATCATCTGCTCCATCGAGAACTTCGACCCAATGGGTATCCACACCGGCGACTCCATTACGGTAGCGCCCGCCATGACCCTTTCCGATACCACCTTCCAAAAAATGCGAGATATGGCCATCAACATGATGCGCTCCATTGGGAACTTTGCGGGTGGTTGTAATGTGCAGTTTGCTGTCTCCCCAGACAACAACGAAGACATCATCGCTATTGAAATCAATCCACGTGTTTCTCGCTCATCTGCCCTGGCCTCTAAGGCTACGGGTTATCCAATTGCCAAAATAGCTTCCAAATTAGCTATTGGTTATCACCTTAATGAGCTGAGCAATCAAATTACCAAAACTACTTCTGCGCTTTTTGAACCAACCCTAGACTACGTTATTGTCAAAATCCCGCGTTGGAATTTCAATAAATTCCCTGGAACGAACCGCCAATTAGGTTTGCAAATGAAGTCCGTTGGCGAGGTCATGGGTATTGGTCGCAGTTTTCAAGAAGCACTGCAAAAAGCGTGTCAGTCCCTGGAAATCAACCGCAATGGTTTGGGTGCCGACGGCAAAGAACTCACCAATCAAAATGAAATCCTCCACTCGTTAGAATTTGCGAGCTGGAACCGTTTGTTCCATATTTACGATGCCATTAAACTCGGGATTCCCTTCAAGACCATCGTCGAGAAAACTAAAATTGACATCTGGTTTTTGAAGCAAATAGAAGACCTGATCAAGCTCGAACGCAAAATCGAGAAATACCACCTAGAAAATCTTCCCGTCGACCTCCTTTTTGAAGCCAAACAAAAAGGCTATGCAGACCGACAAATAGCGCACCTTTTGCGCTGCCTAGAGTCAGAAGTTTCTCAAAAACGCAAAGACCTCGGTATCAAACGCGTTTATAAGCTCGTCGATACTTGTGCTGCCGAATTTGAAGCCCTGACACCATATTACTACTCCACTTTCGAATTTGAAAACGAAAGTGTCGTGAGCGAGCGCCCAAAAGTAGTTGTGTTGGGCTCAGGCCCGAACCGCATTGGGCAAGGTATCGAATTCGATTATTCATGCGTCCATGGAGTTTTAGCTGCCAAAGAATGCGGCTACGAGACCATCATGATCAACTGCAACCCTGAAACGGTCTCAACAGATTTTGATACCGCCGACAAACTCTATTTCGAGCCAGTTTTTTGGGAACACATCTACGATATCATTCAACACGAAAAACCAATTGGTGTGATTGTTCAGCTCGGTGGCCAGACCGCTCTCAAGCTCGCCGAAAAATTGCAGCGCTACGGCATTCCAATTCTCGGAACGTCCTATGAAGCCCTAGACCTCGCCGAAGACCGTGGGCGTTTCTCTAAATTACTCGAGAAAAACAACGTACCTTTTCCGAAATACGGTGTAGTAGAGAGCGCGGAACAAGCCATTGAACTCTCCGAAACGCTCGGTTTTCCTTTGCTTGTTCGCCCATCTTACGTCTTGGGCGGTCAAAAAATGAAAATCGTCATCAATAAAGAAGAGCTCGAGCACCATGTCGTCGATATCCTCAACGAGATGGGCAACAACCAAATCTTGCTCGATCACTTCTTGGGTGGTGCAATTGAGGCAGAGGCCGATGCCATTTGCGACGGCGAAAACGTCTACATCATCGGCATCATGCAGCACATCGAGCCAGCGGGAATCCACTCTGGCGACTCCTATGCTGTTCTGCCACCATACAACCTCGGTGATTTCGTCATGACTCAAATCGAAGACATCACTAAAAAAATTGCAGTAGAGCTCAAAACCGTTGGCTTACTCAACATTCAATTTGCCATCAAAGACGACAAAGTATACGTCATCGAGGCCAACCCGCGCGCTTCTCGCACTGTTCCGTTTATTGCCAAGGCTTACGACGAACCTTATGTGAACTACGCTACAAAAGTGATGCTCGGACACAAAAAAGTCACCGATTTCAATTTCCAGCCCCGCAAAGAAGGCTATGCCATTAAAATCCCTGTATTCTCCTACGAGAAATTCCCTGACGTGAAAAAAGAATTAGGTCCAGAAATGAAATCTACTGGTGAGGCAATCCGTTTCATCAAAGATTTGAAAGATCCTTTCTTCACCAAGATTTACTCGGAAAGAAATATGCACCTTTCGCGTTAAGTTTACGAGCTTGTCCTTTTGTTAGGCCAAGGCTTTTCGTATATTTGTTAGATGCAGCGCTTAGACGACATCACCGCACCAATTCAGCAAGAATTAGTCGATTTTGAAATTCATTTTCAGAACGCTATGCATGCCGATGTCGCATTACTCGATAAAGTAACCAGCTATATCGTCAAGCGCAAAGGCAAGCAGTTACGCCCCATGTTCGTTTTTCTGAGCGCCAAAATGCTTGGTCAAATCAACACCACTACCTTTGATGCCACAACACTCGTAGAGCTCTTGCACACCGCCACGCTCGTTCACGACGACGTCGTTGACGACGCAGCCGAACGCAGAGGTTTTTTCTCCGTCAACGCGCTCTGGAAAAACAAAATTGCAGTTTTGGTTGGCGATTACATGCTCTCTCGCATCCTTTTGCTCTCCATCGAAAAACGCAACATGGACCTCCTCGAAATTGTTGCTCGGGCCGTTCAAGAAATGTCTGAGGGCGAGTTGCTACAAATCGAGAAGGCACGCCACCTCGATATCACCGAAGAGGTCTATTACGAAGTCATTCGCAAAAAAACAGCTTCCTTGATCGCCACTTGTTGCGAGGCAGGTGCTTTAAGTGTTGATGCGCATGCCGAGCGAGCACAAATGCGTCAATTTGGCGAACTCATAGGTTTGGCCTTCCAAATCAAAGACGACATCTTCGACTACGGCACCGGTGAGCATATCGGAAAACCTACCGGTATCGATATCCGCGAACAAAAACTGACCCTTCCACTGATCTACGCACTCCAAAATGCGAAGCCAGCCATTCAAAAAGAGCTGCGCTACATTATTAAAAATGAATACGACGTCAGTAACCGAGTCCAGCGTGCCATTGAGCTCGTTTGGGAGTCTGGCGGTGTGCAGTATGCTCAAAAACGCATGGAAGCAATAGCAGCAGATGCATTGAATATTTTAGCCGCTTACCCCGACAGCCCCGCAAAAGCTTCGTTAATAGGCTTGGTAGCCTACACCATGAACCGCGAAAAATAGAAACATGAATCCTATTAAACTGATATTGATACTGACGCTTTCGTTCACTTTTATTTCTTGTGAGCACACACAAAAGAAGCAAGAAGCAAAACCAGTAGTCAAAGAAGATCTCGTAGAAATCAAAGATGGACACTATAAAGAATGGTACCCAGGCAAAAAGAAACTCAAATACGAAGGTGAGCTCACTCCAAAAGGGGATCGCCAGGGTAAATGGAATTACTACAGTGAAAAAGGCATTTTGCTTTCCTTTACCTTTTATGTCGATGGAAAAAAGAATGGGCATTCTGTCGTGAAGTATCCCAACGGTCAAATTCACTACTATGGTCAATACCAAGATGACAAAATGGTTGGTGAATGGGTCACCTATGACGAAAAAGGAAATAAAACCGTCAATCAGTTCAATCCCTAAGCTTTTCAATGAGCAAGATTCCGCCGCATATCGTTGATCAAATTCTGCAAACTGCTCGTATCGAGGAGGTGATCGGAGAATTTGTACAGCTCAAGCGCGCAGGCTCCAATCTCAAAGGGCTCAGTCCCTTTACCGATGAAAAAACACCGTCCTTTGTGGTATCGCCCGCGAAGCAAATTTTCAAGTGTTTTTCCACCGGAAAGGGCGGTAATGCCGCAAGTTTCTTGATGGAAAAGGAGCATTTTAGTTATCCTGAAGCCTTGCGATGGTTGGCCAAACGCTACAACATAGAGGTTCCAGAAGAACGCGAAGCAACCGCAGAAGAACTCGCAGCACTCAATGAGCGCGAGAGTTTTTTGATCATCAATGAGTTTGCTAAAAACACATTTGCCGACATGCTCCTCCATTCACAAGAAGGCAAGGCCATTGGCCTGTCCTATTTTGAAGAGCGCGGCTTTAGTCGGGCAACCATAGAAAAATTTCACTTGGGTTATTGTCTGAATACGGGCTCGGCCTTCACAGACCTCGCCCTTGAAAAAGGCTACAAGAAAGATTATCTAGAAGCTATTGGCCTGACCAAATCCAAAGACGAACGCACCTTTGATTTCTTTAAAGGTAGAGTGATGTTCCCCATCCACAGTGTTTCGGGTAGGGTACTCGGTTTTGGAGGCCGCACCTTGCTCTCCGACAAAAAAGTAGCCAAATATTTCAATTCACCGGAAAGCGTCATTTACAATAAAAGTGAAATCCTATATGGGCTTTACTTTGCAAAAGGTGATATCGTTAAATACAACGAATGTTTGCTCTGCGAGGGTTATACCGACGTCATTAGCATGCACCAAGCGGGTATCCAAAATGTGGTTTCTTCTTCGGGGACCTCACTCACCAAAGAACAGGTCAAGTTAGTGAGTCGCTATACCAAAAACCTCACTATTCTTTACGATGGCGACGCTGCCGGCATCAAAGCGAGTTTCCGTGGAATCGACCTCATTTTAGAAGAAGGCTTGAATGTCAAGGTCGTGCTTTTTCCAGATGGTGAAGACCCTGATTCCTTTTCTAAATCCCGATCTTCGGCCGAACTAAGTGCTTATCTGGCTGCCAATAAGCAAGATTTCATTTCTTTCAAGGCGTCCATCTTGCTCGCCGACGGCGGCAATGACCCAATTTTGCGCGCGGGCCTCATCAAAGACATCGTGCACTCGGTTTCTTTGATCCCCGATCAGATTACCCGATCGGTCTATGTACAGCAGTTGGCCCAACAATTTGACATCTCTGAGTCTATTGTGCAATCTGAATTACTTCAGTTGCGCAAATCGGCAATGGCCAAAACCTACCAAGACCCTTCACTTGGCGCACTGGAGCTTCCCAAAAATCCAAGTCCGCAATCGCTCGAAGCCAGCACGCCGCAAGAAGACCTCTCTATTTTTGAAGCAGAGCTCATTCGCATTTTGATCAAATACGGAACGCGTGCCCTCATCTGGCAAGAACCAGGTCAGGCAGAAACGCAAACGAGCGTCATCGAACTCATTGTTCACGAGCTTCAAAAAGATGATTTGCATTTTCAACAACCCATTTTCGAAGAAATCTACCGAATTTTTGAAAATGGCGTGCGCTCAGAAAACACCCTATATGAAGCCACCTATTTTTTGCGCCACGAAAACCAAGAAATTGTACAATTTGTTGCAGATATCGAGGCCCAAGAACAAGAGCTCAGCCATAACTGGGTGACGCGCTACAAAATTCAAACGAAGTCAGAATCCGACGATCTTTATCAAACTGTGGTTCAAGTGATCTACCGTTTCAAAT
>JAJTGF010000053.1:0-9602 GCA_021299335.1 Cryomorphaceae bacterium | reverse complement strand
ATTAGCTTTTGTAGAGCAAAAGATCAATCAAATCCGATCCGAGCTCGAACAAAATACACTTCAAGACGACAACCTAATGCTCGCACTCGGAGAGCTCGTCAGTCTTGAAAAAGTCAAAATGTTGCTTTCCGAACAAATCGGCATTACCCTAATCCGTTAGTATGTTTGCTCAAACACTTTTTTACATCGGTCCATACAAGATTTGCTTTTGGAATCTCATATTCTTACTGCTCATCTTTTTGGCAGCAGCAGTACTGCGTCGCTTGGTGCACAAAGCATTAAAAGGATATGTCAAGAGTGCTAATTTACAGCTCGAGGCCAAGCAAATGGCTCGCTTGCGCTTGGTAAGTCAGAGTGTTTATCTGCTCGCTATTTACATCGCTGTGCTCAGCTTGCGCTACAACAATGGCCATGTAACCTTCAATGACTTTCTCCAATTTAAGTTGCTTTCGTTTGATACTTTTAAAATTGATTTTTCGGACCTTCTCATCGTAATCTCCGTTTTCTTTGGTGCCAAGATTGCCGTCAATTTAACAAGACTCTATTTTGCACGCCGCTTCAAAGGCAGTCAACACTACGACGCCGGAACAGAATTTGTCTACAATCAACTGGCAAAGTATTTTATTTACGTAGCCTCTATCTTATTTTGTTTCAAACTCCTCGGGATAGACCTCATGATTTTACTCACCAGTTCGGTGGGTCTATTAGTGGGTTTAGGCTTGGGTCTGCAAGATGTTTTCAAGGATATGATTGCGGGTATTGTATTGCTGTTCGAAGGCAATTTAAGAGTGGGCGATATCGTTGAAATTGCGGGTAAATCAAAAATCAATGGCGTGAGTAACGAAGCCATGGTTGCCAAAATTGTCAAAATCAATGTGCGCACTACCCAAATTCAGACGCGCGAGGGCAATGTGCTCATCATTCCCAACACGCACCTCACCCAAGACCGTATCGAAAACTGGAGCCACGGCTCAGAACTTACGCGTTTTACCATCAAGCTTACGGTAGCTTACGGAGCAGAGCTCCCACTCATTGAACGCTTGCTCAAACAAGCTGCGTTGGCGCACCCGAAAGTCAAGAAAAACAATCCTGTCATTGTACGGCTCTCAGATTTTGGCGATTCAGGCCTCGAGCTAGAACTCATTTTTTGGGCAGACCAAAGTTGGGATATCAATAATTACAAATCTGAAATCAGGTTTGAAATCGACCGCTTGTTTAGAAACTACGGTATCGAAATACCTTATCCGCAGCGCGTCATGCATCAGGCGCCCTCTCGCAACTCATAGAGGTAGCGCTGTATCGTATTTTCAATTCCTAAATAAAGTGCATCGCAAATCAGTGCATGTCCGATAGAAACTTCGTGTAGCTCTACGAGCGAAGCTTTTAAAAAGGCCAAATTTTCCAAACTTAAATCGTGCCCGGCATTGATGCCCAATCCAAGTTTTTGCGCATGCAGGGCCGCCAAGCGATAAGGTTCTACTGCAGCAGTTGGATCTTGGATATATTTGTCGGCATAAGGACCAGTATACAACTCGATGCGGTCAGCACCAAGTTCTTTTGCTTTGGTAATTTGCGCGAGGTCGGTTTCCATAAATAAAGAAACTCTTACACCCATGTTCTTGAGTTCACCGATAATGGGTTCGAGCAACGCTGCTTGTCCAAGACAATCCCAACCAGCATTTGAGGTCAGCACACCTGGTGGGTCTGGTACCAGTGTGGCCTGTGCGGGTCTCAAATCTGAAATGAGTTGCATGTAGCGTGCATCTGGGTAGCCTTCGATGTTGAATTCTGTCTGGATGTGCGCATGAAGATCATAGCAATCTTGGGTGGTGATGTGCCGTTCATCGGGTCTTGGATGCACCGTAATGCCCTGTGCGCCGAATCTTTCGGCATCGAGCGCAAATTGCAACACATTGGGGTTTTGTCCGCCGCGTGCATTGCGTAGGGTCGCGATTTTATTGATATTCACGCTGAGTCTGGTCATGGCACAATAATTGAGTTGTAAAAGTACGAAACATTCAAGGAATTTAGTATTTTGCGCCCACTATGAGAGCTTCTAGTATACTTTCTGAACAAATACCTCCTCTGCTGCATACCGATTCGGGCGAAAAAGCCCTTTTTTGGATGGATGAATTTCAAGTCAACCATTTACCCGTCCTTAAAAATGGGAACTTTGTGGGGCTTATTTCAGAGTCTGAACTCCTAGATCAGGCAAGTCTGGAAGACAGCCTCGATGTATTGTTTCAGCACTTGCCCCGACCTTTTGCCTATGCCGATGCACATCTTTTTGACCTGCTCCAGCATTTTGCTCTGTTCAAACTAACGGTGCTTCCTGTGCTAGACCGTCAAGAAAATTACCTCGGTGTCATCAGCGCACAAGAATTATTGCAGCTTTTGGCAGAAACGAGCGGGCTCAATGAATCGGGTTCTGTGTTGGTGCTCGAAATGAATGCCATCGATTACACACTGGCTCAAATTGCCCAAATTGTAGAGAGTCATCAAGCTAAAATCCTGAATCTTTTTGTGAGTTATCTTCCAGATAGCACCAAAATTCAAGTCAATTTGCGGATCAACCAACAAAACCTAAGTGCAATTATCCGTACCTTTGAGCGCTATGATTACCAAGTTCTTGCCAGTTACCAAGACAGCCAACAACCTGATGAACTCCAAGATCGCTACAAAGAACTCATGCATTATTTGAGCATGTAATGAAACAAATCGCCATTTACGCCAAAAAAATTTACAAGCAAGACCTCAGTGTCTTTGAAAACTTGTTGCAGGGTATTGCGCAATTGGGCTGGAAAGCTGTGCTTGAAAAAGAGCTGGCACAACAACTCAAATCAAAATACCAATACACAGCAGCGTACGCCACTTTTGAAAACCATCAAGACCTCAAAACAGGCTATGACCTCATGATCAGCTTGGGTGGCGACGGCACTTTTTTAAAAGCGGTTTCTTTTGTAAGAGATTCTAACGTACCCATTCTAGGAATCAACACCGGTCGTTTGGGTTTCTTATCGAACCTCTCCAAAGACCAAATACAGCAAACATTAGAGCGCTTCAACGCAGGCCAGTACGAATTTCAAAAGCGGTCGCTCTTGCGCGTTCATACCGAGAACGATCTCTTTGCCGACGAAAATTTTGCACTGAATGAACTGACGCTCCAAAAGAAGGATACCTCTTCCATGATTGAGGTGCACGCAGTGCTCGGCGACAAATTTCTAAATACATACTGGGCCGACGGCTTGATTGTTGCCACCCCAACCGGCTCAACAGCCTACAGCTTAAGTTGTGGTGGCCCCATCATTACACCTGGCTGTCAAGTGCATATCATTACGCCTATCGCCCCTCATAACCTGAATGTTCGTCCGGTTGTTGTGCCTGACCACATGCCTATTTCATTGCAGGTAGAAGGTCGCGACCGCAGCTATTTACTATCTTTGGATGGCCATTCTCAGCACATCAAACAAGGAGAAAAGGTGACCATTACCAAAGCCGAATTCATGATCAACGTCGTGAAATTTGAAGACAACAACTTTTTAGATACCATCCGAAACAAAATGTTTTGGGGATCAGATACCCGAAATGAAATTTAAAAAACCAATGAAAAAAATCATTCTTCCGCTCAGTATGTTGCTTGCAGCGCAATTACAAGCCCAAACACCGCAAATCTCCTCTAGGATTGATTCGGTGAGTTATTTGGCTGGTCAGAATATCGCTCAAAGCGTACTCAAAGATTTTCCAGAAGCCAACGTGAGTTTGCTTCTTCAAGGGCTCAGTGATGCCATGATGCAGCGCCCAAGTCTGCTCCAAGATCCCACCAATCAATGCGTCATGTCTTATTTTCAGGAAAAAATGCAAGCCATTCAGCAAGCAGAAGAAGCCGTGAATCAAGAGGCACTTGCTGCAGAAAAAGAAGCAGGGCGTGTCAATCGCGAAAAAGGGGAGGCATTTCTCGTGGAAAACGCCAAAAAGAGCGGAATCCAAGTTACCGCAAGCGGCTTGCAATACGAAGTACTCAAAAAAGGGAGAGGCAGCAAGCCAACCGCGAGTTCTACCGTGAAAGTACATTATACCGGCACCAACATTGACGGTCAAATTTTTGATAGCTCTGTTGAGCGCAAAGAACCCATTTCTTTTCCGCTAAATGCAGTCATTCCAGGCTGGACCGAAGGCGTACAGCTCATGAGCGTTGGTTCTAAATACCGTTTTTACATCCCTCAAGAATTGGCTTATGGCCCAGGATCGCCAACAGAATTGATTCCGCCTTATTCCGTTCTGATCTTTGAAGTTGAATTACTAGATATCGAAAAATAAGACCATGAAAAAATTACTTCTTACCCTTCTGATCCTTCCCTTTGCAAACATGTCGTTTGCCCAACATGCCACTGAAATGGCCGATGGCATTTACGCCCGTTTGATTACCAACAAAGGTATCATCGTATGTCAGCTCGAGTATCAAAAAACACCGATGACGGTCGGTAATTTTGTTGGTTTAGCTGAAGGAAAACTCAAAGTCAATGAAGTAGTGGTGAGCAAGCCATTTTTTGACGGACTCATTTTTCATCGTGTCATTGCCGATTTCATGATCCAAGGCGGAGACCCGCAAGGCACGGGAATGGGCGACCCAGGTTATAAATTCTACGACGAAATTGACCCTACGCTCAAGCATGTTGGCCCAGGTATACTCTCCATGGCCAACTCAGGCCCCAATACAAACGGCTCTCAATTTTTCATTACGCACAAAGAAACACCTTGGCTAGATGGCAAGCATACTGTTTTTGGTCATGTAATCGCTGGTCAAGAGGTGGTGAATGCAATTGCGCAAAACGACACTATGCGCAAAGTAGAAATCATTAGAATTGGAAAAAATGCCATGAAATGGGATGCGCAGGCTGCATTTGATCAAGTGTATCTCGCCAAAAAAGCACAAGAGGCTGCCGAACAAGCAGAACTTGCACAAATTGCTGCAATGTCACAAGAAGACTATAAAAATTTCATGTATACTGAAGTGTTGAAGAACTATCCTGCTGCTCAACAAAGCGCATCGGGCTTGGTATACGTTATTTTAGACAGTGGTACAGGTGCTGAGGTTAAAGAGGGTAAAAAAGTAAGTTTACACTACACCGGGACTTTTCGTCGTGGTGGCAAAAAATTTGATTCTTCCAAAGACCGCAATGCGCCACTTGAATTTCAGTACAAAGTTCAGCGCATGATTCCTGGTTTTGAAGAAGGGATTACTTACATCAAATCTGGTGGAAAAATCTTGTTATTTATCCCATACTATAACGCCTATGGCAAGCAAGGACGTCCGGGGTCTATACCACCATATGCAGATTTGGTATTTGAAATCGAGTTACTACAGGTAACAGATGCAGCAAGCCCACCGCACAACGAGCACGATGGACACCAGCACTAACGCTGCATTCAGTTCGAAAAAGCGTACGAAATAATATTGGCACCCATTTGTAGGGCCTGACGTCTTTTTTCAGGTGGGTCGTTGTGTACTTGCGGATCTTCCCAACCGTCGGAAAGATCCGTTTCGTAGGTGTAAATACAAACCAACCGACCATCGATGACAATTCCAAAAGCTTGCGGTCGCTTGCCGTCATGTTCATGGATTTTAGGCAATCCATTCGGGAATTTAAAGCGTTGAGAGAAAATGGGGTGATCTGAAGGCAATTCTGTAAGGGTTGCTTCCGGAAATACTTTTTTGAGCTCAGCTCGCACAAAACCGTCCATACCGTAGTTGTCGTCGATGTGTAAAAAGCCTCCTGAAAGCAAATAATTCCTGAGATTTTGTGCTTCTGATTTAGAAAACACGACATTTCCATGACCCGTCATGTGAATCAATGGATATTGAAATAAATCGGCACTGCCAACCTCCACGTATGGAACTTCTTTGGAGATGTTCATGCCGAGCTCCGAATTGCAGAATTTAATGAGGTTTGGAAGTGCTGTCGGATTGGCGTAGTAGTCGCCACCGCCGTTGTACTTTAAAACAGCCATTTGATAACTCTGAGCAAAAAGGCTCAGCGACATGAATAGCGCAGCAAATAAGATGCAATGGTTTCTCACGTTCGTCGTTTGTAATAGTAAATTTGATCTGTTCCGAAGGCATGTGAATGGCTTGGCACTTTATTGAGGTTTGGCGCCTTGACGCCTTCTCCATAAACCAAATCACCAACTAATACATAGGCTTCGTCCCAAACGTTATCAATGATAAAATATTGTAGTGTCCTACTTCCTCCCTCTACCATTACCGAGTGAATTCCCCGTTTGTATAATTCTTCCAAAATATTTTTGGTAGATGTTTCTGGAATTTTAATCCATTCGATATTGCTTTTTTGTTCGTTTTTGAGGCGATTGAAAATAAGGGTAGGGGCATCTTCAGAGAAAAGACTGATGTCATTTTGCACCTGAAGTTGGCTATCGATGAGAATGCGGATTGGATTTTTGCCACTGACGTCTCTAACCGTAAGAGTGGGATTGTCGTTGAGAGCGGTGTGTTTGCCCACAAGAATACTCATTTCCTGGCTACGCCAATGGTGCACCAAGGAACGCGATTCTTCCGAGGAAATCCAGTTGATGCCTTTTTGTTCTTGGTTGCGGAGGCGGTCAAGGAAGCCATCTTTGGTTTGTGCCCATTTGAGCACGACATAAGGTCGCTGTTTTTCGTGAAAGCAAAAAAAGCGTTTATTGAGTTGTTTAGCTGCACCCTCCAGCACGCCAACCTCCACGGCGATACCAGCTTTTTGCAAGCGCTCAATGCCTTTGCCGGCCACTTTCGGATTGGGGTCTTTACAGGCAATTACAACTTTAGCTACTTTCTTTTCAATTAACAAATTGCTGCATGGTGGGGTTTTGCCATAATGCGAGCATGGTTCTAAACTCACATAAACGGTCGAACCTTCGATCCATTGTTCATTTTGGACAGCAGCAATGGCATTGACCTCTGCATGTGGACCCCCAAATAGTTGATGGTATCCTTCGCCTATGATTTGCTCATCTTTGACAATCACACAGCCCACCATGGGGTTTGGAGAAACCGTTCCTTGACCGAGAATGGCTAAGTCAAGGCAGCGCTGCATGTAATCCTGATGCTTCATTGTTTCAAAGTTACTGATTTCAGAGAGAAGGCTGTACCCATCGAAAGGTTAAATTGAGACGAGTGGTAAGTACATCTTTGGATTTGGGTAATTGATGCTTGTAGTGGTGTTGCAGCGCTCCATGCATGTGCAATAAACTGCCATTGGCAAGAAGCAGTTTCTTTTTAGCTCCTGTTGCCATGTGTTTGAGTTCGAATAGGCGCTCGGCACCCAAACTCAAAGATGCGATACTTGGGTTTTGACCCAGTACCTTTTCGTTGTCGGCATGCCATCCATTAGAATCATGACCATCGCGATAGTAATTGACCAAGAGCGCATTGTAGGCATAACCGGTCTGATTTTCGATCTCAAGGCGCAATTCATTCAGATATGTAGGAAATTTTTCTACTTTGAGCTGCTGACCCGAATATCCATATGATGCGCCATCTAAGGCATAGTAGGCCTCTAACCTAGGTACTTTGATTTTTTTTCCAAAAAGGATGATTTCATTCTGTTGAAATGTAGGCTCATTGACAAGTTGCTCAAATAACTGCAGGGCACGCTGTGCATTTAAAAATTGGGGGAAATAGTCGACATACCCATCTCGAGCGATGAGCCGAAATGGCTCTAAATTTCCGTAGTCGCTAAACATTTCTATTTTTGTGATAAAAATACGACATGCACTTCATCGAAACACTATTCGATCTCAAATCTGGAGATTTCAGTAAAGTAATTTTCTCTTTGCTTACGAATGTCATTCTTGCGATTGTGATTGCGGTTGTAGGTTTTTGGCTCACTGGCGTTCTGACCCGTTTGGTCAATCGCATCTTGCGCAAGAGTGAAACAGATCCAGGGCTCATCTCCTTCTTAACGAGCTTTTTGTCCATGGCTCTTAAGATCATGGTTACCATCACCGCCATTACGCAATTGGGTGTTGAAATGACCTCTTTTCTGACGCTCCTTGGTGCCGCAGGGATCGCCGTTGGTATGGCCTTTTCTGGAACACTATCCAATTTTGCCGGCGGAATCATGATCCTCGTTCTCAAACCCTTTAAAGTTGGCGACGACATCAAAGCACTTGGCGAGCAAGGAGTGGTGTCAGAAATTCAAATTTTCAATACCTACCTCAAAACCGTTGATAATAAAATTTTAGTCTTTCCAAATGGGCCACTAGCAAATGGCACCATCATCAATTTTACCAAAGAGAAAACCAGACGTATTGAATGGACTCTATTGGTAGATCAAGCTGCAGATATACGACACATTCAAGAGATTATTGCAGCCGCTATGCTGACAGACAAGCGCATACTCATCAAGCCAGAACCAATTGTGGGCGTTCAACAACTCACCGAGGTTGGTTTGGAGTTAAAAGTGCGATGCTGGGTAAAAACCTCAGATTACGGATCCGTATTTCATCAAGGTCAGCAAGCGATTATCGAAGCATTAAGAACAGCACAAATTGCATTTGCAAAGTCATGATTTTTTTAACCTAAACCTCGAATACTATGCTACTCACTATTCTATTGCTCATTTTTACGGTTGTTGTTGCTCCTTTGATTTGCCTTAATTTTGGCTACACACCCAATGATCTTCAATATGACATCCTCGGTCAAATGGCCGTACCTGTTGGTATTGTAATTGCGTATTGTTTTATAGTTGGGGAGCTTTCCCGCAATAATTCACAAGTAGACAAGCTCTGGAGTATTGTTCCGATTTACTATGTCTGGCACATGACGCTACTGGCACCCGAGCTTTCTGAACGCATGGTACTCATGGCAGTTTTAGTAACGGTTTGGGGCGCTCGCCTCACGTTTAATTTTGCCCGCAGAGGCGCCTACACTTGGCGTTTTTGGGCTGGCGAAGAAGACTACCGTTGGGAAGAGCTCCGCAAGCGACCTGGCTTTGACAACAAATTGATTTGGGGGCTCTTCAATTTGTTTTTCATTTCTGCTTATCAAAACGTCTTGATTTTTTCTTTTACCGTTCCAATTTTGGCAACGCTTTCAGATCAAGCGAATCCGGCATTGAACACGATAGACTACGTTTTAGCTGCCCTCATGCTGCTTGCTGTGGCAATCGAATTCATTGCAGATCAGCAACAATATAATTTTCAGACTGAAAAACACCGTCGCATCAAAGCTGGCGAAGAATTAGGCGCATACGAAAAAGGCTTTGTGTCGACTGGTCTTTGGGGTATTGTACGCCATCCAAATTACGCTATGGAGCAGTCTATTTGGGTCATCTTCTATTTGTTTAGCGTCAATGCAACAGGCCAATGGGTGAACTGGACTATCGGCGGCTGTATTTTGTTGGTCATTTTATTTAAGGGCAGTTCGGACTTCTCAGAAGAACTCTCAGCCAATAAATACCCTGCCTATAAAGACTATCAAAAAAGTGTCCCTAGGTTTATTCCATTTTTAAAATTTGGAAAATAACCACGCTTTCTACAGAGGCTTCTATCTTAAGAATTTAAAGACGCTAAACGCTAAAGCAAAAAATACGACAACCTGCATG
>JAJTGF010000052.1 GCA_021299335.1 Cryomorphaceae bacterium | reverse complement strand
CCAAAAAAATTACCGAAGAACTCGCCTCCCGCGATCTACCCATGCTCCTCAACGGTACTGCAGGAGTCTATGCCACCAACCAAGGAGGTGGCGACGGCGATGCGCGCATCAATGTGCGGGGCTTTGACCAACGCAACGTGGGCGTCATGATCGACGGCGTTCCGGTCAACGATATGGAAAACGGTGCTGTTTATTGGTCCAACTGGTTTGGGCTCGATGCCATAACCTCACAAATGCAAGTGCAGCGCGGTCTTGGCGCTACTAAAATCGCGATGCCATCTATCGGCGGTACCATCAACATCATCACACAAGGCGTCGGAACCAAAAAAGGGGGGAGTTTCAAGCAAGAATATGCAACTGGCAACTTTCTACGCAGCTCACTTTCCTACAATACTGGCATGACCAAATCTGGCTGGGGCCTCACCTTCTCCGCTTCTTACAAACAAGGACAAGGATGGGTAGATGGCACGCCGACTCAAGGTTTTTTTGGCTACACCAAAATTTCAAAAAGACTAGACAAACACCTCATTACCCTTTCTGCATTTGCCGCACCCCAACAACACGGTCAGCGTTCTTTCAATCAAAGCATCCAATACTGGGATGCAAACCGCTCACAAACGCTTGGTGCACCCTATGACTCAACGCTTCTGCTCAACGACATGGGTATTCGCTACAACCAGCATTGGGGCTATGTCACCAACGAAATAGGAGAACGAGAAATACTCAACGAACGTCGCAATTTTTACAACAAGCCCCAAATCACACTCAAAGACTTTTGGTCTGTCAATGACAAACTAGACATCTCGAATTTGGCGTACCTCTCCATCGGACGAGGCGGAGGCACCAGTATTTTTAACTCCTCTGCCATTTTACGCGATAGCAATTCCAATATTGACTGGGATCAAATGATCACCGAAAATCAAGTAAACTCGCTCTTTGGAACGCCCAACATCGATCCGCTGTACTCCCCAACAGAAATCAAAGCGAGTCAAATTTTGCTCGCCAGCATGAACAACCACTTCTGGTTAGGTTACCTTGGGCAGTTCAACTACCAATATTCCAAGAAAACCGCGATTTCTGGCGGTCTAGATTACCGTTATTACGAAGGCCGACACTACCAAGTCATTACCAACTTACTTGGCGGCGATTACTTTGTGAGCACTGCAGATTTCAACGACCCTGACCCTATGCAGCGTGTCGGTGACAAAATTGCCAAAAACACGTTCAATGCAGATCGAGATGGCGTTGTTACTTACGCTGGCCTTTTTGGTCAAATTGAACACAGTGGTGAACGCATCAATTGGTTTGCCAATGTGTCGGGAATTCTCAATGGCTATAAAGGCATAGATTATTTTCAGCGCAAAGTACTCGATCTTGGTGACACCATTTTGCGTATTGGTGCACTGGATACCATTACTTACAACGGTCAAACATACAACGCCAGTTCTGCCGGTCTCGAATATTATTCCACCGCCTGGAAATACATCCCTGGTGTCACTATCAAAGGTGGCTTGAGCTACAAGCTCAACAACTTCAATGACATCTATTGCAATTTAGGCTATCTCAACCGCACCCCTCAGTTTTCTAACGTCATCGACAACAACACCAATTCTTTCTTCGGTGAAATCGTCAATGAAATTATCTATGCCGCAGAAGGGGGCTACCACTACTCCAACAAACATTTTGGCGTCAACTACAATGCCTACTTTACCAACTGGAAAAACAAGCCGTTCCCTTACGGCGTAGCTGTTCCTGACCCCAATGACCCCACTGAATTCATTCGCGTCAATATCAACGGCATGGATGCCATCCACATGGGCCAGGAAATCGACGTCGCATGGGAAATCACACCAAAACTGTCTTTTGAATTCATGTTCTCGATCGGAAACTGGATTTGGAATTCAAGTAAGACGGTGTTCATACCACAATACGACTCTCTCGAATTCACTTTTGACGCCAAGGGTGTTCACGTTGGTGATGCCGCTCAAACAGCACTTGCTGCATCTTTGCGCTACGAACCCATTAAAAATGCTTACATCAAAATCCAAGGTCAATACTTCGACCGCTATTATGCCAACTTTGATCCATTTTCTTTACAAGGAATCAACGGAGGCCGCGACTCCTGGAAAATACCTTCTTATTCCTTGATCAATTTATTTGCCGGTTACCGCTACAAGCAATTCAGCGCAGGGGCCGCCATTACCAACTTGTTGAATACCTCATTTATCTCGGATGCCACTAACAATGCAAATGGCATCTATGATCAATTCGATGCGCGGTCCGCAACCGTAATGTTCGGCCAAGGTTTGCGCTTCAATATCAACCTCGCAATACAATTCTAACTATGAAAAAACTATTATTCAATCTTGCCCTTTTGGCTTTAGGCCAACAAAGTTTTGCCCAAACAATTGAGCAAGTGCGCAATCTTGGTATCGGCCAAACTGTTACCGTTTCGGGTGTTGTCACTAACGGCAGCGAACTCGGCCCAATTCGTTACCTTCAAGATGGTACTGCAGGTATCGCTTGTTATGGCAGTAACCTCAATACCGTTCAAAAAGGGGATTCCATCACGGCAACTGGTGTGCTCTTTGAATTCAGTGGTTTGCTTGAGCTCTCCCCGACCAACACCTTTACCAATCATGGTCAAGCCGTTATTCAACCTACTCCGCTCATCATCCCGATTACGAGTGCTGGGGAAAGCCTAGAAGGGCAATTGGTTCGCTTAGACAACGTCAATTTTGTTCAAACAGGCAACTTTGCAACAGGTAATAGCACCGTACAAGTTTTCGATGGTTCCAATACTTTTGATGTCCGCATCAACGGATCAACGAACATCGATGGTTCGGCAATCCCGACAGGCCCCATCACCATTATTGGACTTCTCGGACAATTCAACGCCAATTACCAATTGATCCCGCGCAGCACACAAGATATTTTCCCTTATGTAGCGCCCGCAAGAGAAATCAATGTCAAGATCAATGGCAACAGCGTACTTTCAGGCGACACCTACGTCGTTGGTACAACAACTGCCACCACCATCACGATTGAAAACTACGGTGTACAGAACCTAACCGTTTCCGGGGCATCTTTTAGCGGTGCAAATGCCGCTGACTACAACTGTAATGCCAATGTAGTTGTTGGGGCAACCAGTAGCCAGAACGTAACGCTCAATTTTGCACCAGGCGGTACTGGCTCGCGCCTTGCAACAATTGCCATCGCAAACGACGATTCGGATGAAAACCCTTACATCATCAACTTATATGGTATTGGTACCAACAACCTCGCTACAGAACCATCCTCAAACCCAAGCGGCCTCACCTTTCCGTTGATTAAACCTTACACCCTCGCCGGTGAATATCCCGCTGTTACAGCCGAAAAATACATCGTTCTATGGCGACAAGGTGGTGCTGTTGCAGGCTTACCTATCGACGGAGCAAGCTACAAAAGAGGTGATGTTGTTGGCAATGCCAAGGTGGCTTACATTGGAGCAGGTAACTCATTTACGCCGCGCCACATAGAAGCCAACACCAACTATCATTTTGCCGTTTATGCTTTCAATGGCCCGGCTGGATATGAAAACTACCGTACCATGAACCCGGCGACAGGTTCAGTAACAAGCACGGGAAGTCAGATTGGTAACTACTACAACGGCATCAATTCAGGTGCTTCATCTTTTCTTGCAAATTTGAGCGCCTTAATCAATCCTCATACTTCTATCAGCTATTACAATTACCTGACCACCATGATGAACCAATACGAGGTACGCGACACTACAAATGGTCAGTCTTATGTAGAATGTGTGTATTCAGGCGAGCGCAAAGTGTTCAATGATCCTTTCACTTGGTCTGCACTTGGGTATTCTCGCGAACACACCTACTCTCATTCTTGGATGCCAACCTTCCCTTGTGACAACCCTGAAAAACCAGAGTACAACGACCAACACAACCTTTGGCCTACCAACCTTCAACAAGCCAATACCCCACGAAGCAATTTGCCATTAATGGACATCGACGGCAACGTGGTGTTTACATACTTGGAAGGAAGCGTCGGATACAGCGGTAACCAACTTGTATACGAACCGCGTGCGGAGCAAAAAGGAAATGCTGCTCGTTCTATTTTCTACATGGCTACTTGCTACAATGGTCAGTCTGGAAATACCTGGGAACTTCCTGCCAACCAAAGTCAAGAATCTTTGAAAACATGGCACTTCGCAGATGCTCCTGATAACTACGAAATTGCGCGCCACGAATATGTGGCTGTATTGCAAGGCAACCGCAATCCCTTCATAGACTCGGCTTATTTTGCGTGCCATATCAATTTCTCCAACATGAGCTACTTGGTATGCGACATGGGCCTTTCGGAAAAACTAGACCAAAACTTCTCGGTATTCCCGGTACCTGCGTCTCAAACTTTGTATGCCCAAGTGAACGGACTTGACATCCTTGCTTACCAAATAAGCGACATTCAAGGCCGTCAAGTAGCTTCTGCGCAAAACTTGAGTCTTCCAGTATTGGCCTTGCCGATTCAAGGTTTCAAGGCGGGTGTGTATTTCATCAACGTTGAAACGCAATACGGTCAAGTTCAACGCGAGTTTGTCATCGAATAATGACAACACATTTCTTGTATATCATTGTCGGAGCAAGCCTAATGGCTTGCTCCGCTCATTTGAAGCCAACTTTTGAGTTCAATGAACTCACTGTACAAGAAGTGAACAATACCAAAGAGCCTGGCACAGATCATTACCAAATCAAGGATTTTCTGAAGCCTTTTCAAGATACCCTTCATCAAGAATTTGATGCCATCATTGCTACCACAAGCACGGCATTGTTTGCCAAAAGACCGGGCTCAAACCTTATGAACTGGTGTGCCGATGCTGTTTTGAGTAACCTAACGGCCAATAAACGCTTTAATGAGCCCGTTATTTGTTTGCTCAATACTGGTGGGCTTCGGAGTTCTTTTGGTATCGGCAAGCTCACCCTACGCGATTTTTACCAATTGATGCCCTTCGATAACACTATCACTTGGGTCCATTTACCCGTCGATCGGATTGCAGATATTGCACGCTATCTCCAAACATCTGGCGGAGAACCCATTGCTAATTGTGTCTATCGCCAGGGGCAACTTGAAATCCCCAATCTCTTGCCATCACACCAATACATTTGGGTACTGACATCTGACTTTTTAGCGAATGGTGGTGATCAAATGCGTTTTTTTCTCGGCCTAGAGAAACAAGAAACCAACATCTTACTCCGAGATGTCTTGATCGCTCAAGCAAAGAACCAAGGTGAGCTGGTACTCGATTCATTCATACGTTGCATTCCATGAAACTGACGCGCAGAAGCTTAGTTCAAAAATTGGGGCTATTACCTGCGGTATTTTTAGTACCGCAATGGCTGCGCGGAGCTCAAAATAACAAGCAAAATGAAAAACTGCTCATTTTGCATACCAATGATACGCACTCTCACATTGATCCACTACCTGCTAACCATAGCAAGTTTCCCAATCAAGGTGGCATTGCAGCAAGAGCAGCCCTTATTGCAAAATACCGCAGTGAAAACAAACATGTCTTGTTATTCGACTCAGGCGACTTCTTTCAAGGGACACCTTATTTCAATCGTTTTCATGGCGTTTTAGAAATGAAGCTCATGAGTAAGCTGGCCTATGATGTAGCTACACTCGGCAACCACGACTTTGATATTGGTATTGAAGGCTTTATGCAGGCTCAACAATATGCCCAATTCAAATTCGTCAATGCCAATTACGATTTTGGCCAAACGCCGATGTCAGCAGTCGTTCAGCCGTATCAAATACTTGAAAAAGGGCCCTATAAAGTGGGCGTTTTCGGTCTGGGTGTTGATTTAAATGGTCTAGTACCCCAAAGTAATTTTCAGGGTATTGTGATGAAAGATCCGTATGAGAGCGCAAAAAAAGTGATCCAATCATTGAATGAGGCCCATTGCGATTTTATTGTTTGCTTATCTCATTTAGGTTATCAGTATCAAGATGGGCAAAAACCAAGTGACGTGCTTTTGGCTCAAAAAGTGCCAGGGATCGACCTCATTCTTGGCGGGCACACACATACTTTTATGGATGAACCGACGAAAGTTACGAATGTTGAAGGAAAAGACGTTTGGATTCATCAGGTTGGCTGGGCAGGTGTAAGGCTTGGCGTCATCGAAGTATCCGCAAATAAGTTCAGTTTTTGGCAAAGAAAAATTCAATGAAAAAACATGCATATATCGCTCTTGTTTTACTCCTTGGGTTGGCCTCTTGCACCAAAGAAATCGATATTCAAATACCTGAATACGCTCCTCGTTTGGTTGTCGACGGAAACATCGAAGCCGGATCCAATCCTCTTGTTTTTCTAACGACCTCAAATCCAACATCAGATACGGTCAGCTTACTGAATTACCTCCAAAGTGTGATTACAGACGCTACTGTTTTTGTCGTTTGCGCGAATGATACCTTTTATCTAGAACCTGTTGGCATCAATCAACTGATGCTCTCGAGTCAAAAAAGACTTGCAGAAATGCTCCGAATCGAATTAGAAGAAGTGCAATTGCTACCCATTCAGGTCTATACCTCCACCACCCTCATTGGTGATGAGGGCCACACCTATGAACTCAATATTCAATTTGATGGCAAAGCATACAAAGGGCAAACATTTCTTCCCGCTCATACAGCGCTCGATTCACTCTACTGGAAAAGAGAGGCAGATAGCATTGAATACGGCTACAGTTGGGCCCGCTTAACGGACCCTTCTTCAAGCAAAGATGCCTACCGATGGGAAGTTCGCAGAATCGATAAGCAACAAAATGGGACTGATCTCGATGCCATTTTCAGGCGTGCGCGCCGCGGTATTTTTTCCGACGAATATTTCAATGGCCAAACAATTGAATTTTATGTTCAAAATCCTTTGAAGAGAAAAGACAGTACTCACTTAAAGGAATACCGACGCTATTTTAGATTCGGAGACAGCGTTGTGGTGAAGTTATCTAAAATGGATCCTGCTGTTTATCTCTATTATGACCGCATGGATGCACAATTAGATGCAAATGCAAATCCTTATGCCACCCCAATCAATATACCGTCAAATATCCCGGGCTGTCTAGGTATATGGGCAGGTTATACTCCTTGGTATGACACCCTTTTCTGCGTAGATTGAAGATGGTCCGAACATAATCTTGAATGACTTGTTCAATCCAAAAAATTCATCCTATGTTTCGCTTTCTCTCTTCTCTTTTAATTGTTTCAATTTGTCTGACTAATTTCGCCCAAACAACTGTTTCCGGCGGAATCTATCAAAACACAACTTGGACGGCGGTTGGTAGCCCATATTTGATGACGGGTTCTATGGTTGTTTTTCCGGGAGTTACCCTTACTATCGAGCCAGGCGTAGAGGTACTGGTGACCCCAGATTATTCATTCAATACAGGAAATCTGCGTTATTTAGAAATTAGAGGTACGCTCATTGCGGTTGGAACAGATACTGCCCCTATTGTCTTCAAAACAACGGATGCGAGTATTTTGGGGCAACAAACATGGTACGGTATCAACATCAAAGGATCTCAGGGTGGAAATATTCAAATGGACCGTTTTCGTTTACACGACAGTTTTTATGGGATTGCCAACGACATTTCGCAACCTGGTGTCTCCTACAACTGGACGAACTGCCAATTCAAGAATAACAATTACGGTATTCAACTCAATGCCGACCTTGTCTACAATAGCTGTTTGTTTGAAAACAACGGCGTTGGGCAGGCAGCTCAAATTTTATATGGCTCACTCACTGCCGAGAACTGTCAATTCATCAACAACTTTTGCTCTTTTACTTGGTCAAATAACATCAATGTGAATAATTGTTTGTTTGAAGGTAACGGAAACAATATTGTAGGGTCTCCGGGTATCATCACCAATTGCCAATTCATTGACAACGATTTTGGTTTGGCCGAAGCTTATGGCCATACCATTCAAAATTGTTATTTCGAAGGCAACGGGGTGGCCATTGACAACACCGGGGGTGCGAATATCAGCAACACAACTTTTGATAGCAACACACTTGCAGTGCGTCTTGGCGATGCGAGTACACTCATCAACAATATCATTACCAACAATGGTGTAGGTGTCGCGGTATTGGCCTACAGCCCGAACTCCACGCTTATCGAAAATAACACGATTTGCTACAATACCGATTACAACCTTCAAAACCTGACAGACAAGAATTTTCAGGTCAATGCCAATTGTTTTTGTTCTCAAGATTCCATCTACATCGAAAACCTGATTTTAGACGGTTACGACGACATCACGCGCGGCTTAGTGAACTACGCCATCTACGACGACTCTTGCGCTAATGTGCTGGATTATGTCGTTAAGATCAATTTAGATGGCGGTGCAGGTTTAACTAACCTACAACCCAACTCATGGCGCTTGAAAGGACAAGATGCCAATTCCCTGTACATTGAAAGTACGCAAGCTACACGGCTTGATCTCATGAATGCAATCGGGCAAGTTCAAAAAGTCATTACACTTCAAAAAGGTGAAAATCAAATCTTCACGAATGCGTTTCCAAGCGGCATTTATTTTCTAAAAAATGAGTTTGGGAGAACCCAAAAAGTTCTCCTGTAAACTCGTTTTATCCCCTTGGATAAGATTACTATCTTTGCATCCAAGTTTTTACATATGTCTGCAATACCTGTTCGCGTTCGCTTTGCGCCCTCTCCTACTGGCCCGCTCCACATGGGAGGTGTTCGCACTGCTCTTTACAACTATTTATTTGCCAAAAAGCACAACGGTACCTTCCTAATCCGCATCGAAGATACCGACCAAACACGTTTTGTACCCGGCGCACAAGATTATATCATGGATGCGCTCGCATGGTGTGGCATCATGCCAACAGAAGGCCCTGGATTGGGTGGCAACTATGGCCCTTATGTCCAGTCTGAGCGCAAAGAAATGTACAAGCCATATGCCGAGCAACTCATCACCGAAGACAAAGCTTACTACGCTTTTGATAGCGCCGAAGACCTCGACCGCATGCGCGATCAAGCCAAAGCCATGGGCATGCCCAATTGGCAATACAACAGCGTTACGCGCAGTAGTATGCGCAACTCGCTAACCCTACCACAGTCTGAAGTCGAACAACTTTTAGCTGCCGGAGAGCCCTATGTTATCCGTATGAAAATGCCGCGCAACCGCGATGTGCGTTTCCACGACCTCATTCGCGGATGGGTGGTGGTCAATACCAACAACCTAGACGACAAAGTGTTATTCAAAAGCGACGGCATGCCAACTTATCACTTGGCAAATATCGTCGATGACCACACCATGGCCATTAGCCATGTCATTCGCGGCGAAGAATGGTTGCCTTCAGCACCGCTGCATGTCTTGCTGTACGAAGCCTTTGGCTGGGACTGCCCCGAATTTGCGCATTTGCCATTGTTACTTCGCCCCGACGGCAACGGAAAGCTTTCTAAACGCGATGGAGACCGTCTCGGGTTCCCAGTGTTCCCTACCAACTGGACAACCGCAGAGGGCGAGCTCTACTCTGGTTACCGCGAAAAAGGTTACTTGCCAGGAGCGTTTATCAATATGCTTGCACTTTTAGGATGGAACCCTGGCACAACACAAGAAATATTTACAATAGGTGAACTCATTGAGGCATTTTCTCTTGAGCGCGTGAGCAAAGCCGGCGCCAAGTTTGACCCTGAAAAAACCAAATGGTTCCAGCAAACCTACTTGCGTGCGCAAGACAACTCCGTAATTGCTCAGCAACTCCGCCAAATTGAAACCATTGATTTAA
>JAJTGF010000051.1 GCA_021299335.1 Cryomorphaceae bacterium | reverse complement strand
CCTGGTTCTCTAAAATGCACATGCGTGTCTATCAAACCCGGAAAAATGTGTTTTCCAGTCGCATCAATGATTTGTTCAGAAGCGTGTGCCGTGAGGTGCTCTCCTAGCTCTTGAAAGATGCCATCTTTAATGCGAATATCCAGTTGTTGAACACCCTTTGAGTGAACGACCAATCCATTCTTAATTAGCAAAGCACCTTGCAACATGAAACTATATTTTGAGACGAGATAAATAATTGATTTGTATGAGCGCCATACCAATGCAGGTGGCAACCAGTAAAACGGACCACCACTCGTCACCAAAAATGAGTGCAAGCAACATCAGCAAAAGCTCAACGAACCAAATTGAATACTGAACTTTTTTCACTATTGCCCCTGCCCCAAAGAATAAGCTGCTTTACCATCAAACGCATATAAATTCTCGGTCTTCACGACATCAATACCTGCATTTTCAGCGGCGCTCAGTAAGTCGATGATGCCCTTTTTGGAAGCCGTGCTGTCTTTTTTAGCCATAAAGCGACAGCGCCAGTGGTCTGTGCAGAACGTTTCCGGAAAACCATCGGGGTAAACTTTGATGCCGCGGTTGGTGATCAGGATCATTTCATAGGCATCTGCAGGTAAGGATTTAAGTTTGTTGGCTAACTCATTGACGTCGGTTCCCGACCAGTGTACAAAAAGGTCCACACCTTGCAAAGTTTTGGTCTTTTGCGGTTTTCTTTGGTATTTAGGCAGGATGATGCGCGCCTCTTGTCGATAAGAAACCGCTGGGAAATCTTTTGGAAGCTGCCCAAGATTGGCAATGACTGCTGCGGTAAATTCTTGGGTATTGACGCGGCGGGTACTCACGCCTTCTTTGTAGATATCAAAAGTATGAACGCCATCTTCGATGGTCTTGAGCCAGGCGTTTTGGATTTTCTCGGCAACACTGGTTTGCCCGACGTGGCTGAGCATTTGCACAGCGCCCAATAACAATCCTGAAGGGTTTGCGATTCCTTGTCCTGTAATCATAGGTGCAGAACCGTGAATAGCCTCAAACATGGCGCATTCCTCACCGATATTTGCCGAGCCCGCTAAACCAACCGAACCTGCAATTTCCGCTGCGATATCCGAGATGATATCACCATAAAGGTTGAGCGTCACAATGACTTCAAAATCTTGGGGTGCATTGGCGAGTTTGGCTGCACCGATATCGATGATCCAGTGGTCATTGGCAATTTCTGGGTATTCTGCTGCAATTTCATTGAAGACTTGTCTGAACAAACCATCGGTTTGCTTCATGATGTTGTCTTTGGTAAAGCAAGTGACTTTCTTGCGTCCATATAACTTGGCGTACTCAAACGCATAGCGAACAATTTTCTCACAACCCGGACGGCTGATGAGCTTGAGGCACTGCGTCACCTCATCGGTTTGTTGGTGTTCAATACCGGCGTAAAGATCTTCTTCGTTTTCGCGGATGATGACTAAATCCATTTTTGGATGCTTGGTAGCAACATACGGATGCAAGCTAAAGCAAGGGCGAATGTTTGCGTACAGACCCAAGAATTTACGGGTAGAAACATTCAAACTTTTGTAGCCACCACCTTGAGGTGTGGTAATGGGTGCTTTTAAAAAGACTTTATTGCGGCGGATGGTATCCCAAGCTTCTGGGCTAATACCTGCAGTATTACCAGCGAGGTATACTTTTTCTCCAATTTCGATCTCGTCGTAGGCGAGTTGCGCACCTGCTGCTTCTAAAATAGAAAGCGTTGCTTCCATAATTTCTGGACCAATTCCGTCTCCTTTTGCGATTGTAATGCGTGTCATAAAGTCAATTTTGACGCAAAATTGGCCTTTTTAATTCATTTGATTTTATTTATATATTTTATGATTTGCATAAAATAATTAAACACAAAAAAAGCCATCCGAAGATGGCTTTTCAAATATCAAAAACGTTTTGCTTATGCCAAAACTGCTTTCACGAGGTCCGCGGCCTCTTGGAGTTGAACCGCTGAATGTACGTTGAGGCCAGATTCGTCTATCAAACGCTTTGCTTCTTCGGCGTTGGTACCTTGTAAGCGCACGATGAGCGGCACAGGAAGTTCACCGATGTTTTTGTAGGCGTCTACGATCCCTTGGGCAACGCGGTCACAGCGAACGATTCCACCGAAAATATTGATGAGAATGGCCTTTACGTTTGGATCTTTTAAGATGATGTGGAAGGCTTTTTCTACGCGCTCTGCATTGGCTGTTCCACCGACATCTAGGAAGTTTGCTGGGTTACCACCAGACAACTTGATGATATCCATGGTGGCCATTGCCAATCCAGCACCGTTGACCATACAGCCCACGTTACCGTCTAGTTTAACGAAGTTAAGGCCAGCTTCATCGGCTTCTACTTCTGTTGGATCTTCTTCAGATTTGTCGCGCAAGGCAGCGAGGTCTGGGTGACGGAACAAACCGTTGCCGTCTAGGCTCACTTTGGCGTCTACAGCGATGATTTTATCATCTGAAGTTTTGAACAGTGGGTTGATCTCAAACATAGACGCATCGATACCTACGTATGCGTTGTACAAGGCCGGTACGAATTTGACCATGTTTTTGAAAGCCTCGCCTGACAAGCCGAGGTTGAAAGCGATTTTGCGCGCTTGGAAGCCTTGTAGGCCCACGCGTGGATCGATGTGTTCTTTAAATAGTTTTTCAGGGGTGTGCTCGGCAACGTGCTCGATGTCCATACCACCTTCTGTAGAATAAATAATCACGTTGCGGCCAGACTCGCGGTCTAGGAGCACAGACATATAGAATTCCTGAACTTCTGTTGGGCCAGGATAGTAGACATCTTGTGCGATGAGTACTTGATTGACTTTTTTGCCTTTTCCGTTGGTTTGGAGCGTAACGAGGTGCCCACCGAGGATACCCGCAACTTTCTCTTCGACTTGATCGATGCCTTTGGCCAAAACAACACCGTGAGAACCTGTTTCTTCGACAGTTCCTTTACCACGACCACCCGCATGAATTTGGGCTTTGATGACGTACCAAGAGGTACCGGTTTCTTCTGTGAGTTGTTTAGCAGCAGGCACTGCAGCTTCAATACTGTCAACAACAATACCTTCTTGAACGGCTACGCCGTATTTTTTGAGAATTGCTTTTCCTTGGAATTCGTGTAAGTTCATACTGTCAAATTTGCGCCGTAAAAGTACGCTTTTTTCATGAGCCAATTTGGCCCCTCGTAAATATATTTATCTAATCTGGTTTTTCCAAGATGAGGTGATATCTCTGGAAGCAAAAGCAGCTTTCTTAAAAGCCTGAATATCTTGCCAAATGGTATCTAGTGCATAGACCAAAGCGCGTTCTTCTTCTTGCATGGCGTCTTTGAGCAGTGCTGGATCTGAAAAATGTGTTTTGACGAAATTGGTGTCAAAATGGCCGCTGCGGAAGGCTGGATGCTTCAAAACAAACTTGCCAAAATCTAAGGTGGTCTTGACCCCGGAAATTTGGTAGTTGTCAATGGCAGAAATGCAGCGTTCGATCGCTTCTTCTCGGGTTTTGCCCCAAACCACCAACTTGGCAATCATCGGGTCGTAGTAAATCGGAATTTCCATCCCTTCTTCAAAGGCGTCGTCTACGCGGATGTAACGCCCCGAAGGAATGCGGTAGCGGTCTAAGGTACCGATATCTGGCGTAAAGCCACCTAGTGTGTCTTCGGCATATACACGAACTTCAATGGCATGACCATTGATTTGCAATTCGTCTTGTAATTTGGGCAAGCGCTCGCCACGCGCCACGCGAATTTGCCATTCGACGAGGTCGAGGCCCGTAATTTCTTCTGTGACGGGGTGCTCTACTTGCAAGCGCGTGTTCATTTCCAAAAAGTAGAAGTTCAGGCCTGCATCAATCAAAAACTCTACTGTACCTGCACCTTCGTAATTGCAAGCCTTACAAACCGCAACTGCGGCTTCTCCCATTTGTTGCCTGATGGCTGGCGTCAGCACAGCGCTTGGCGCTTCTTCGACCACCTTTTGATGGCGACGCTGCACAGAGCACTCGCGCTCAAACAAATAAACCACGTTGCCGTGTTGGTCTGCAAATACTTGGATTTCGATGTGGCGAGGTTGGTCTACAAATTTCTCGATAAACACGGCGTCATCGCCAAAAGAAGAACGGGCTTCGTTCTGAGCGAGGGTCATTTGTTCTTCAAATTCTGCTTCGTGTTGGACCAAGCGCATGCCCTTTCCGCCCCCACCAGCAGATGCTTTGATCAGGATTGGATAACCGACCTCTGCAGCAATTTTTTTGGCTGCCGACACATCGGAGATGGCTTCGTCTACGCCCGGAACTAATGGAACGTTATAGGATTTTACCGCTTGTTTGGCCGACAGTTTATCGCCCATGACTTCCATGGATTCTGGCGAAGGGCCAATTAATTTGATGCCATTGGCCTTGAGCTGGCGAGCAAAGCCAGCATTTTCAGAAAGAAAGCCATAGCCGGGGTGTACGCCATCTACACCGAGATCTTTGCAGATTTGAATGATTTTATCTTGCTGCAGATAGCTTTCTGCAGATGGGCTTTTCCCTACGTAAACAGCTTCATCAGCTTCTAGTACGTGCGGTGCATTGGCATCGGCATCTGAGTAAATGGCCACACTTTTGATGTCCATTTTCTTGAGGGTTCTAAGCACGCGTCGAGCGATCTCGCCGCGATTGGCTACTAGTACTTTTTTCATCTTGGGGTAAAGTTACAGGTTGTCTGTGTTTTTTGGGCCTTGGAAGCTCTGATTTTTTTGGAGACTTTTGGAGCAATTGCTTCAGATTTTTGACAAAAGATAAATCTGAAAAGCGGTGGAACTCTTCGTAGTAGGAGACACCAAAACCTTGCGTAAACGGGCCTTGGTTCTCATTGACGGAGTTTGTGTTGGACTGATTGAATGCCCTGACCCTGAAATTATCCTGGATTTTATATTCGATATTGACGTCGCCAATCATGGAGTTGGTGTAGGACTGGGAGCCATTTGAGGACGCCGCACTTCGGTTTTCTACCCCAAAACTACCCGTGATCACGAGTTTGTCATCGAGAAAACCTTTGGCTACGCCTAATTCTACTTTGCTTTCGCCCATCGTTTCGTCGGCGCCGTAATCTACATTGAGTTTGTAGTTATCTGAAAGTTTTCCGAGCGCCGCATTGATCTGAGACTCGAGCAAGTCAAGGGCAGCAGAACCGCCGGCTGACAGGTTTCCTTTGAGCGGCTGAAATTTACTGACCAACAACAAAGAGAAAAACTGGCGATTGAGCTCATCGGGGTCAGACTTAACGCGGTCAATGAGCGCTTTTCCGGTTTCGGTAACGCGCGGGGCTACTAAATCAAAGGTAATTTTAGGTGCGAGTAGTGATTCACTGAGTTTGAGGTAACACAAGATCTCTTGATTGACGAGCGTGTTGTCTTGGATTTCTGGACTCAATTCCAAAATAGAAGCGCGTTTGGGTGTTACGGTATTGATCGAAATATCGGCGTTATACGGATCTCCGGTCCATTCGATTTTGGAGCCTGCTTCGATATCAAAGGTTTGTTTGATGGAGCCTAAGGCAAAGTTGTAGCGGCTCCCTTTAGCAATTACATAAGGGCCGTTCATGGTGAGTTGATTGTATTGGTCGAGCTTGATATTCAAATCGCCGCTTCCCTTCGCCGTGATTTCGTCACCGGTTTGCTCATTAAAAATAAGTTTCATGCCTGCATCGGGCGTCACATGAAAATTGAGGTCGAGATACAAGCCCGTGAAATCGAGGCCTTGTTGTTCAAGCTGACTTTGAACACCTCGCTCGACAAACTGAACAAAGTTGTCTTCGTCGTCGATCTCCGACATGCCATACATCGGGAAAATCACTTCTGTGCCCTTGCGTGTGGTGGCGTCTACGGTGATTTCGGTGTTGCTCATGGTGCCGAAGATATTGGCGGTGCCGCGGCCGTAGGCTTTCCCGTAATAGACATCCCCTTCTTTGTATTTGGTATTGAGCACCAAGAATTTTTCTATCGGGACCAACTGATTGGTGCGTGGATCAATCTTTTTGAGGTCGTCTTCGAAGTTGATTTGGATGTCGTAGTTCCATTTATCAAAATTGTTGTGGTTGATGGCACTCGACAAATAAGCGGTGTTTCCTTCGGGATCTTTTAGCGGAATGTTGTCTAGGAAAAAGGCATCTTCAGTAACTTGTATGAGGCCCTCTAATTGGTAGTTTACCCCTAAAATAGCGATCTCGGCGCCGCCTTCTTGCAGACGCAAGCGACCACTTAAACGCGGATGATCTGGGCTACCCAACAAACGCAAGCGCCCATTGAGCTTACCCTGAATTCCTTTCACGACCTCCGGATCTAAAAAAGCGTTGACAAATGAAATATCGGTTTGCTTGAAATTGAGACCGAGATCGAGTTCGTCTTCTTTTAGTTTGTATAGTCCATCAAAATCGAAGGTGCGTTCGTTGCGGTATTGTAGGGTGCCTTCGAGTACAATACTTTGTCGGGCGTCACTCCAGTCAGAATGCAACATGATATCGCCTACTGCCTGGCCATCAATTTGCAATTGTTCTAAATTGGCATCGGCGGCAATACTCAAGTTGGTAAATGGTGTGGCGAGGGTTCCCCAGCCGCTAAAACGACCGCTGTATTGGTTGGGCAAACCCATGAGTGAACTCAATTCTGCGAGGTCGAGGCCAATGACATCAAAACGCAATTGATCGCGCTTGTTTTCCGAGAGACAGCCATTGATGCTAATGCGCTGATAACCCCGATGTAATTCAAAGCCATTTACGCTCACGTCTTTGGCTGCAACCGTGATGTCCGACTGGTTGGCCACTTGCCACTGCACCCCGTTGATGGTAAAAAAAGAAGGCTGCAGTGTGAAGCTGACATAATCATTGGGTAATATGGTCGTACGCCATTTGAGTTCGGAGTAGTCGTTGGTATTTGGATCCCATGAAAGTGCGGCTTCTAGTACGCCATTGGCGCCGTTGTTGAGCAGTTTGAGGTCGTGAAAAGTAGTGGAGTCAGCGATGGTCAATTGCTCGATAACCAATTGCCCATTGACTTGATCGTGCAATATGGTTTGATTCATTTGTAGCGCTTCTAGCTCAAACTGCTGGTAGGCCAGATGAGGGCAGGTGAGCGCTATTGTGAGTTCTTCTTGCCGCGAATCAAAAGAACCTACAATATTGGTAGCAGGTGCAAGCTCGAGTTCAGGTAAGAAAATACGCAGTAATTCTTGCGTATTTCTGGCTTTCAGACTGAATTCAAATTTGGCATCGGAGTGGCTAACTTGAGTCGGGTTGCCATCGATGGGTGGATACAAAATGGCGACATGGTGAGTGAGGTCTGCGAGTAGGGTTTGCTCGCTGAGGACTCCTTCGATATTGAAATCGAGAACAGGACTGCTCAGATCTATTTTTGTAAACGCTCCATTTTTGCGGTAATGCACCTGAGCTAACTCAGAAAAAATGGTGTGCTCTGCTGCTTTGTAACGCAAATCTCGCAAGCTCGCAAAAGCGACGACGGCATCCCAACTTGGCCCCTCAAAACCAATGTTCACTCTTGCGCTAAATACATCGTCGTCCATCGAACTCAAGTGCAATTTGCTGAGTGTAGCGGAGGTGATATCTGCCTGAATTTGATAGCTCGGGGCGGCTCCTAAATCGAGCTGCAGTACAGAACTCATCGCTAGATTTGGGTCATCGATGACGAGTTTAGCGAGCAATTGATTTTGCAGAATTTGTGCTTCTTGGATGGCAATATTGGTGTAATGGTATTGATTGATATCGAGGCTCGAAACCTGCGCATTCGCATGCGCTAATTGAAGATCGCCATTTGAATCGATGGTGAGTTCAAATTGAAAAGCGCCATTTAGTTGACCAATTTCTGGCACGTCGATGAGTTGCCCCAGTTGGAGCTGGGCCACCTCAAGAAAACTACTATCTGCAAGCCCAGTGATTTTCAATTCATCATTGACACTTTTCACCTCTATTGGCGCCAAGGAAAGCGACCCAAGGGCACTATTAGCCTTGGTGAAAGAAACCTGAAGATTGGAGTATGTACCCGAGATTTGGGCATTTTTCAAATCGAAATAATTGGCCTTTTGCAACAAAGTTGGAATTTGGATTGCAGGTGTCCCAAGCGGCAAGTGAAGGTCAGCTATGTCATTTAGATCAATGTGCGCTTTGGTGATTTGCTCTTGAAGCCATTGCTGACTAGTTGGTTTTCTGATGTCAGGTAAACGCAAGTTGGCTTGTACTTGGGTTGCTTTCCCCATGCGCAAATTCAGGTTTTGGATTTGAAGTTCGCGCAGCCTTTCTTTGACGATACCTGACAAATAAATGGTTTGGTCCATACCGCGTATGTCTGGGGCAAAATAAGCGATGTCGTGCAAATTGATCTTACTTGGTGCCAGTATGCCATCAAATACGACGCGGTCGTCAAAATCATTGAAATCGAGACTGGTGTGGGTTCGCAATGCCAGTTTGGGAATTTGAATGGTGCTTTTTGGTGTTTGGATCGTGGCACGGCGTAGCAACAACCCTTTTTCGGAGAACGAAGCTGCTGCTTTCAAATTAGATAGCTCAAAACCAGACCTGTCTATGAATTGAAGTTGTTTGATTTGACATTTGAAGCCATCACCCTTCGTTTGAATTTGGGTAGCTTTGAGACGCAATGATTGGAGTGCAAGGTGATCGTAATCTAAACCAAAATCGAGGGTGTCTTTTCGGAAGTCATGATAACTGAAATACATGCGCTCCATGGAAAGTTCAGAGAGCTGCACTTCAAAATCTGTTGACTGACTCGGGGTATCTGAGCTGAAATAATCCTCGAGAAAAGCGAAGTTATACTTACCGTCTTTGGCCGCACGAGAAAGGTAGATTTTTCCGCCGTAGAGACGGATTTTGTCAATGAGTAATTGATTTTGAAGTAACTTGAATTTGTCGAGACCAAGGTAAAGATGCTTGAGCGCTAAAACTGGCTTTTTGTCGGGGTCTTCAAGGTAGATATCTTTTAAATCGATGTAGCGAAACAAGACAATATCTACCGCACCAATTTGGACCTTTGCGTGCAACTCTTTGCTCAAATAGGACGTGGCTTGATTGGCAAGATAGGTTTGTACCCAAGAGCTGCGAATGGCAAATGCCAAAACGATGACAAGGATCAGCAACCACTCCAGAAGAATGGCAAGTGTCAGGCCCGCGATTTTGAGTACCTTTGTCATGTTTGTTACAAAATTAGCAATCTTTTGACAGCAAAACCCAAGATTATACTAGGCATTGAGTCGTCTTGCGACGACACCTCCGCGGCCATCCTTGTCGGCAACGAAATTCGTGCCAATATCATTGCTGGGCAAGCTGTTCACGAAGCCTTTGGCGGCGTAGTTCCCGAACTGGCCAGCCGTGCACATCAAGAAAACATCATTCCGGTGGTGCAAACCGCGCTACAAACCGCCCAAATCTCGCTTTCAGACCTCGACGCCATTGCCTTCACACAAGGCCCCGGACTCATGGGTTCACTTACCGTGGGCACCTCTTTTGCCAAAGCACTCGCGCTTGCACTTGATGTTCCGCTGGTGGGCGTTCACCACATGAAAGCGCATATTTTGGCGCATTTTATAGCCGACGCCAGTGACGCCGCACCCACCTTTCCTTTTTTGTGCCTCACGGTGAGCGGCGGGCACACCCAAATTGTTCAAGTCAACAGCGCTCTCGACATGCAAGTCATTGGCAGCACCATAGACGACGCCGCTGGCGAAGCGTTTGACAAAGCTGCTAAAATGCTGGGCTTGCCCTACCCCGGCGGGCCACTCATCGA
>JAJTGF010000107.1:3480-5535 GCA_021299335.1 Cryomorphaceae bacterium | reverse complement strand
CGGCCTCGAGACCCGCATTGTGCGCATTTTCAATACCTACGGCCCGCGCATGCGCCTCAATGACGGCCGCGTGTTGCCAGCGTTTATTGGCCAAGCTTTGCGCGGCGAAGACCTCACCATCTTTGGCGACGGCTCGCAGACACGTTCGTTTTGCTACGTCGATGACCTCGTAGAAGGCATTGTGCGCCTCTTGCACTCCGACTGCCCCGACCCAGTCAATATCGGCAACCCCGACGAAATTACCATTGGCCAGTTTGCCGAAGAAATCAACAAGCTCACCGGCACCGACCAAAAAGTCATCTACAAAGATTTACCCATAGACGACCCCAAACAACGCCAGCCCGATATCACCAAAGCCAAAGCGCTTTTGGGTTGGGAACCGCAAATAGACCGAGCCGAGGGGCTCAAGCGCACCTACGCTTATTTCAAGAGCCTTAGCCCCGAAGAGCTGCGCCAAACAGACCACGCTAACTTTGACAAATACCAAATCAAGTAATGAGTTATTTTGCCCACGAAACTGCAGTCATTGACGCCGGTTGCCACATTGGCGAAGGCACCAAAATTTGGCATTTTTCGCACATCATGCCGGGTTGCCAAATTGGCGAGCGCTGCAATATTGGTCAAAACGTCGTGATCTCGCCAGAGGTGGTTTTGGGCAACAACGTGAAGGTCCAGAACAATGTAAGCATTTACACGGGCGTTATTTGCGAAGACGACGTCTTTTTGGGCCCTTCAATGGTATTTACCAACGTCATGAACCCGCGCAGCGCCGTGAACCGCCGCGACAGCTACTTGCAAACCCGCGTGGGCAAAGGGGCCAGCATTGGCGCCAACGCCACCATCGTTTGCGGCCACGATATTGGCGCTTACGCCTTTATTGGTGCAGGTGCGGTCGTGACCAAACACGTGCCGCCCTACGCGCTCGTGGTGGGCAACCCCGCGCGCCAAATTGGCTGGATGTCTGAATTCGGGCACCGCCTCCAATTTGACACCGAAGGTCGCGCCACTTGCCCAGAAAGTGGCGAACAATACGCATTAAACAACGGAAACGTAAATAAAATACATGAGTAAGATCAAATTTGCCATTGTGGGCGCCGGACACATCGGCAAGCGCCACGCCGAAATGGTGCGCCGCGATGCCGAAGGCGAATTAGTAGCCTTGGTAGACCCGCGCGGCCAAGAAGCCTGCGGAGCCCAAGACTTCGACGTCCCCTTTTTCAGTTCCATAGACGAGCTCTTGGCCAGCAACCTGGACTACGACGTCGTGAACGTCTGCACGCCCAACGGCCTGCACGCCGAGCAAGCACTCAAGGCGCTAGAGGCCAAAAAACACGTGGTATGCGAAAAACCCATGGGCTTAAGCAAAGAAAGCTGCGAACAAATCATTTACAAGTCTTTGCAGGTCTCTAAGCAAGTGTTTTGCGTCATGCAAAACCGCTACTCGCCCCCGAGCGTCTGGATCAAAGACCTCATTGAGCGCAAAGTGCTCGGCGACATCTACATGGTGCAGCTCAACTGCTACTGGAACCGCGACGAGCGCTACTACAAAGCAGGCGGCTGGAAAGGCACCAAAGATTTGGACGGCGGCACGCTCTTTACGCAGTTCAGTCACTTCATCGACATCATGTATTGGTTGTTCGGAGACATCCAAAACATCCAAGGAAAATTTGCCGATTTCAACCACCAAGACTACACCGATTTCGAAGACTCCGGCTTTGTGAGCTTTGATTTCATCAACGGCGGTATGGGCAGCCTCAACTACTCTGCCTCTGTAGCCAACCAAAACCTGGAGTCTACCATGACCATCATTGGTCAAAACGGCTCGGTCAAGATTGGCGGACAATACATGAACGAAGTAGAAGTCTGCAACATTGCGGGCTACGAAATGCCCGAACTTGCCCCAACCAACCCCGGCAACGACTACGGCCCCTACAAAGGCTCGGCTGCCAACCACAACTACATCATCAGCAACGTCATTGACACCCTCAATGGCCGCACCTCGCCCACTACCAATGCACTCGAAGGCATGAAAGTAGTGGACATCATCGAACGGAT
>JAJTGF010000107.1:2395-3421 GCA_021299335.1 Cryomorphaceae bacterium | reverse complement strand
GACCAACTCCTCCAAAAAGACACCAAACTGGCCGTCATTGGCCTCGGTTATGTAGGCTTGCCTATTGCCCTAGAATTTGCCAAGCGCATCAGCGTCATTGGTTTTGACATCAACGCCTCGCGCGTGGGCATGATGCAGCGCGGCGAAGACCCCAGCCGCGAACTCAGCGCTGCTGATTTCGAAAACCGCGACATCCAATTTACCTGCAACATCGACGACCTCCAAGAGGCCACGTTTTTTATTGTTGCGGTGCCTACGCCTATCGACGAGACCAACCTCCCCGACCTCAAACCTTTGCTGGGCGCGAGCCGCACTGTCGGGCAAGTGCTCAAAAAAGGAGATTACGTGGTGTTTGAATCTACCGTTTACCCAGGCTGCACCGAAGAAGACTGCATTCCAATTTTAGAAGAAGCCTCGGGGCTCAAGTTCAGAGAAGATTTCATGGTGGGTTACTCGCCAGAGCGCATCAACCCCGGAGACAAAGAACACACCCTTCAAAACGTCATCAAAATTGTATCGGGCTGCTGCGCCGAATCTTTAGACCAAATTGCCAAGACCTACGAATTGGTAGTAGCTGCTGGCGTACACCGCGCCACGAGCATCAAAGTAGCCGAAGCGGCCAAAATTGTGGAAAACACGCAGCGCGACGTCAATATTTCGCTCGTCAATGAGCTTTCTATCATTTTCAATAAGCTCGGCATCAATACTTTTGACGTACTAGAAGCAGCTGGCACCAAATGGAACTTTTTGAAGTTTTACCCAGGGCTTGTGGGCGGCCACTGCATTGGCGTAGACCCTTACTATTTAGTGCACAAAGCCATGCAAGTGGGCTACCACTCTAAGGTCATCAACTCTGGCCGCTATGTCAATGACTCCATGGGCTTTTATATAGGCAAGCAAACTGCCAAAAAAATCATTGCCCAAGGCAAAATGATCCAAGAAGCGCACGTGCTCGTGATGGGCGCTACCTTCAAAGAAAACGTTTCGGATATCCGCAACTCAAAAGTAATTGACGTCGTGAAAGAA
>JAJTGF010000107.1:0-2355 GCA_021299335.1 Cryomorphaceae bacterium | reverse complement strand
TGACCCTCATGCCGACTCCTCAGAAATGGAGCACGAATACGGCATTGGCCTCACCACCAACCTGCGCTCAGACTACGACGCCATTATCATGGCCGTCAACCACAGCGAGTACATGCACTACAACGAAGCCTACTTCAAGTCTTTGCTTAAAGATGGCAAGGGCGTTTTTGTAGATGTCAAGGGCATTTACCGCGGGCAAGTTTCTGATCTTGAATATTGGTCTTTGTAAAATGGAATTTTCAAAACACATCCTCATTACCGGCGGCGCAGGTTTTATTGGTTCGCACTTAGTGAGAAGAATGGTGCGCAACTATCCTTCGTACCTCATCGTGAACCTCGACAAACTTACCTATGCGGGCAACCTCGAAAACCTAAGCGACGTAGCAGACGCCCCCAATTACCGCTTTGAGAAAGCCGACATCTGCGACCCCGCAGCGCTGAAAGCCATTTTTGAAAAGCACCAGATCACCGACGTCATCCATTTGGCAGCAGAGAGCCACGTAGACCGCTCTATTGAAGGCCCCATGGAGTTTGTACTGACCAACGTGGTAGGTACGGTCAATTTATTAGAAGCGGCACGCGCTGCTTGGCAAAATGAAGCTGGGCATGTTTTTCATCATGTCTCGACAGACGAAGTTTATGGCAGTTTGGGCGAAGAAGGCCTCTTTACCGAACAAACCGCCTATGACCCGCGCAGCCCCTATTCGGCCTCTAAAGCGTCGTCGGACCACTTCGTGCGCGCCTATTTCCACACCTACGGCTTGCCCGTCAAGATGAGCAACTGCTCCAACAACTACGGCTCGCATCATTTCCCAGAAAAGCTCATTCCACTGATGATCCACAACATCGTCAATGAAAAGCCACTTCCGGTCTACGGCAAAGGCGACAACATCCGAGACTGGCTCTGGGTAGAAGACCACGCCAGCGCCATCGATACCATTTTCCACAACGGGCGCCTCGGCGAGTCTTACAACGTCGGCGGCCTCAACGAATGGACCAACATCGAGCTGGTCAGGTTCCTCTGCAGCCTCCTCGACCGCAAACTCGGGCGCGCCAGCGGCAGCTCCGAACAACTCATCACCTACGTCACCGACCGCGCTGGCCACGACAAGCGCTACGCCATTGACGCCACCAAACTCGAAACCGAACTCGGCTGGAAACCCTCCATCACCTTTGAAGAAGGTCTCGAGCGCACCGTAGACTGGTACCTCGCCAACCAAGCTTGGGTCGAGAAAGTAACCAGCGGCGCGTATCAAGATTATTACAATCATATGTATCTTGGGAGGTAACCATGAGCATCCTCAAATCTCTTTTCGGACCTAAAAAACGATCAACACCCTTTGACATAAGTCAATTGGGTGCCGACATGCATTCCCACCTCATTCCGGGCATAGACGACGGCGCACCCACTATGGAGCACAGCATTGCCATGCTCAACAAATTTGCGCAACTGGGCTACCGAAAAGTGATCACCACCCCGCATATCCTTGGCGAGGTGCACCCCAATACTTCTGAAATCATTTTAACGGGTTTGGCTGAAGTACAGGCTGAAATCAAGAGGCTGCAAATTCCCATTGAGCTCGAGGCCGCTGCAGAATACTACTGCGACGAAACGCTTTTGCCCAAAATCAAAGCCAAAGAAATATTGAGTTTTGGCAACAATTATGTGTTGATGGAATACAGTATGCTGCACGCCAGCCAATACGAAGCCCAAGCACTTTTTGAGCTGCAGGTGGCAGGCTATGTGCCGGTGTTGGCGCATTTTGAGCGCTACCCTTACTACCACGGCAACTTTGAAAAAGTGGAGCAACTCCGCGAGCGCAACATCAAAATTCAAGTCAATTTAGGTTCGCTTACGGGCCACTACGGGCCGGGCGTCAGAAAAATGGCCGAAGAACTCATTCAAAAAGGCCTCGTAGACTTTTTGGGCTCAGACTGCCACCGCATAGAGCACCTCATGCTACTCGAACAGCACCTCACGCTTCCTATCTTCAACGACATCGAAAAACTCAAGCTGCTCAACCCGAGCTTATAATTGCTAATTTTGGGCTAGATGTTATTCAATTCGTTCGAATTCTTTCTGTTTTTGCCCTTGGTTTTTGCGCTGTATTGGTTTGTACTGAACCGATCCTTGAAGTGGCAAAACGCCCTCATTTTGGTCGCCAGCTATTTCTTTTACGGCTGGTGGAGCTGGGCCTTCATGGGCCTGCTCATGCTCAGCACTGCCCTAGACTACGCCTACGGCTTTTGGGTGGCCTCGCCAGATCGCAAAAAAGCCAAACTCTTTTTGTGGCTGAGCATCATCAATAACCTCGGCATTCTCGCCGTTTTCAAATATTACAATTTCTTTGCGCT